>JAJXXD010000036.1 GCA_021781285.1 bacterium
GGCTCGGAGCATATCCCTGCGTAATCTCGAAAAATACGCTGGCATACCAAATATATTCTAAGAACAATAAAAAATACTCCGCCAATAAGAAAAACGCCGTAAGGCTTAATCATGACGGAAATATTTCTATAAGCGAAAGGCATAGGCATAGGTTTGAATTCAACAATAAATACAGAGAAAAATTTAAAGCTTCGGGTTTTGTTTTTTCAGGCGTATCTCCGGATAACAAACTTATAGAGATTTGCGAGCTGAAAGACCATCCGTGGTACATAGGATGCCAGTTTCATCCCGAATTTAAATCTTCGCCGTTATACCCCCATCCCCTGTTTAAAGAATTTATTGCCTCTGCGGTTAAATATTCCAACGCTTTAATCGGCGTTCAGACCAGGGTTAAAAGTAAAAATAAAAATAAAGTTAAAGACAAAAAAAGAAAAACGGCCGCCGCATAGATGGAAAAAATAAACGTTTTTAGAAAAGAAGATTTAGCGTCCATATTAAAATTCAAATTTAATAACGGTTATCCTTTCGTCATTGCCGGACCCTGCGTTATAGAGAATACCGCGGTTATGGAAGATATTGCCGCAACCCTTAAGGATTACTCTGAGGAGCTTAATTTTAACCTTATATTTAAAGCTTCTTACGATAAAGCAAACAGAACTTCCGTTAATTCTTTCAGGGGCCCGGGCATAGATAAAGGATTAGAAATTTTAAGCGGCATCAAGGCAAAATATAACGTTCCGGTATTAAGCGACGTGCATAGCGCAAATGAAATAGAAAAGGCTGCAGCCGTTCTGGACGTCATTCAGATACCGGCTTTTTTGTGCCGCCAAACGGATATGCTTTTAGAAGCGGCAAAAACAGGCAAGATAATCAATGTTAAAAAGGGGCAGTTTCTGGCTCCGTGGGATACTAAATTTATCGCGGAAAAAATCAGGTCTGCCGGAAACGATAAGATAATATTGACGGAAAGAGGCGTCAGTTTCGGCTACAATAATCTCGTGGTTGATTTCAGGTCGCTCCCGGTAATGAAAGAAACCGGGGCGCTCGTCGTTTTCGACGCTACGCACAGCGTTCAGCTTCCGGGAGGTTCGGGCGCGGTTTCGTCGGGAAACAGAGAATATGTTATGCCGCTTGCTAGAGCCGCCGCCGCCGTCGGGGTTGACGGTTTATTTTTTGAGGTCCATACCGACCCGCCGCAGGCTATGAGCGACTCCGCAAATTCCGTTTATTTAAGCTCGTTTAAGGATAACTTAAAAAATATTTTGGAAATATCCAAATACAGTAAAATATAAATATGAAAAAACATAATATATTGGAAACCGCCGAAAATGTTTTAAGGATAGAAGCCGATTCGATATCCGCCCTGATAAACAGGCTTGACGATAATTTTGAAAAAACGGTCGATTGCCTTATCGGAATTAAAGGGAAGGTAATATTAACGGGAATGGGGAAGTCAGGCATTATCGCAAGAAAAATATCTTCCACCCTTGCAAGCACCGGCACCCCCTCTTTTTTTATGCATCCGGCAGAGGCATCGCACGGCGATCTTGGCGTAATCTCTCCTAACGATGCCGTAATAGTGCTCTCCAACAGCGGAAATACTAAGGAAATCGTTTCCATACTGCCTGCGATAAAGCTCATAGGCGCTAAAATTATCGGATTTTCAGGAAACAAAAACTCGCAGCTTTTCATGCTGTCGGATTATTTTTTCGACGTATCCGTCGCTCAGGAGGCGTGTCCTTACAATATAGCTCCTACCGCCAGCACCACGGTTCAACTTGCAATAGGGGATGCTCTTGCGGTTTCCCTTTTGAAAGAGCGGAATTTTCTGGAAGAGGATTTTGCAAAACTTCATCCGGGCGGCTCTATAGGCAGGAAGTTTTTAAAGGTGGCGGATATAATGCACAAAGGCGAAGAAATTCCTTTGGTAAAGGATTCGGCTTTATTAAAAGACGCAATTATAGAAATGAACTTTAAAAGATTGGGGTTGACCGGAGTTATCGACGAAAATATGCGCCTTTGCGGTATCGTAGTGGACGGCGATTTAAGAAGGGCGCTGGCGGATTCCCCGAACATTATGGATAAGCCGGTCAGGGATGTTATGACGAAAAATCCTAAAATTATTCTTAAAGACGCTCTTGCCGCATCCGCCCTTCAAAAAATGGAAGAGTTAAAAATCACTTCGCTTTTTGCCGTAGAATCGGAGGACGATACAAGACCTGCAGGGGTTATACACATTCACGACATAGTAAAGGCAGGAATCATATGAAAAAACTTAATTTTAACGATATAGAAATTTTAGTTTTCGACGTTGACGGCATATTAACCGACGGAAAAATATATTTATCAGAGAACGGGGTTGAAACTAAGACGTTTTTTGCGCATGACGGGGCAGGTATGAAACTTGCTAAAAAATTAGGGCTGAAGACAGGCATGATTTCGGCAAGAACCAGTAATGCCGCCTCTATAAGAGCAAAAGAACTCGGCGTCGATTTTTATATAGAAGGATGTAAAGACAAATATAATGCTTTAAAACCGCTATTGAAAGAATATAATATCGGTATTAAAAATTTATTTTATATGGGAGACGATATAGTCGATATCGAACTTTTAAAATTGGCGGCTGTTTCCGCCACCGTTCCGAATGCGCCTGAATATGTCAGAATTTGCGCGGATATCGTAACCGAAAAGACGGGCGGATGCGGCGCGGTAAGAGAGGTTTGCGATATAATTCTGCAGGAAAAAGGCCTTCTTACAAATTTTTTAAATAAATTATAGATTATGCCGCTGGATCGTAAAATTTTAAGAAGAACGGCGCTGGTATTAGGACTTGGTTTTATCGTCGTTCTGGGTTTTTTTTTGCTTCTGCATTATTTGCATAACAATAAGGGGCTGTTAGGCTTTAAAATATCTAAGGGCTATATAAGCCTGAAAAAAATAAATTATAAATTTTTTAAAAAAGGCGTACTCGCTTATGAAATCTTTGCCGATAGTTTAAATTACCGCTCTCAAAAAAAGAACGTTATTAAACTGAATGCGGTTAAGGTATATATTTACGGAAAAAATAAAAAACCGGCGTTTATTATTACGGGGAAATCGGGAAGATTGAATTCGGTTTCCAAGAACGTGATAATTTCCGGGGGCGTTATAATAAAAAGCGCAAAAGGGGCATCCATGAAAACCGGCATAATCGATTATTTTGCTAAAGGCGATAAGATAGTAGCCCCGGATTATATGGAAATTAAGGGGAAAAACTATTTTATTTCCGGAAACGGACTTATTTTTTACATTAAAAAAAATATTTTTATCTTGCAAAAAGACGTTCATTTTTTATCTAATAATGCAATGAAAGCGGGGGGAAGCGGGGTGACTAAGTGAAAATAAATTCATACTTTTTAATTTTAATCGTTTTTTTATGTTCCGTTTTTTTATTTCAGGGCAAGGGCTATTGCGTTGCCGGCCCCAACCCCCGACCCCAAACTCAAACGAATATAACATCCGACTCCTTAGTGGTAAACAATAAAAAAAATATTGCCGTATTTACGGGACACGTCATCGCAATCAAAGGCAGGTTAAAAATTTTATCGTCGGTGCTGAATGTTATATATACAAAAAAAAATAAAATAAAAATGCTTATCGCAACCGGAAACGTCCATATCATTAAAGGAA
>JAJXXD010000005.1 GCA_021781285.1 bacterium
ATACGTCAAGCTTCTCGGTGAAGACCCTTCGGAGGAATTGCCGCCGGAGGACATGAAGCGTTCATACAGCAACCTCCCCCCGTATAAAAAATTTTTAATTATTTTTTTCGGCCCTTTTTTTAATTTCATTTTAGCCGCCGTAATATTTACCATTATTTTTATGGCTGGAAGACCGGTTCTAAAGCCTGTTATAGGCGGAGTTATGAAAGGCAGACCCGCGGTAAAAGCGGGACTTAAAAAAGGCGATATCATTACCAGCGTTAACGGAATAAAGGTTAATTCATGGGCGGGTTTGTCAAAATATATCGAAAAATTCGGCAACGGTACGATAACTTTAGGAGTCAAAGAAAATAACATATTTAAAAAAGTGAAGTTAAAACCGGAATTAACCTCAGGCTTAAATATTTACCGTCAGAAGATAAAAAGATATATAATCGGAATAACGCCTTCCAATAAAGCTGTTTTTTACAAATATACCGGTTTATTGAATTCTTTTTACTCCGCAGTAAAAGAAATATGGTTTGTCATATACATTACCGTCGTAGGTCTTTTTTATCTGATAGCGGGAAAACTTCCGGCGAGCGATCTCGGCGGACCTATAATGATAGCCCAGCTTTCCGGAAGAGCGGCAAGCCTCGGGGTTTCCGGTTTTTTTTATTTCATAGCATTTATAAGCGTTAATATAGGACTTGTAAATCTATTCCCTATACCCGCCTTAGACGGAGGCCATTTACTATTTTCCATAATAGAAATGATTAAGAGAGGACCCTTAAGTACCAAATTTCAGGAAACGGCGGCAAAAGTCGGATTCGCGCTTTTAATAGTGCTCCTATTATTTGTTTCTTATAACGACATAATAAGAGCTATAAAAACATAAGATGCTTTTGTTGTCGTTAGACAGTTCAAACGGATATTCTAATGTATTAATAGCGGATGAAAATTTCAATAAGGTTTCCGAATCTGTCTCGGACTTTCATGAAAAACATTCTATTCTGATATTTAAACAGTTAGACGAAATAATGCGGAAAGCCGGTATAAAATTAAGCGATTTAACCGGAATAGCAGTTATTTTAGGTCCGGGTTCTTATACCGGCATAAGGGTTTCTCTGACGATCGCAAAAACATTATCGTATGTTTTGGGAATAAATATTACGGGAGTGGAAAGTTTATTGGTCTGCGCATATTCGCTGGCTAAAAACAGCGTTGGTTCTGAAAATATCGTTGCCGTAAAAGATGCGGCGAAAGGTCATTATTATGTATCTGAATATTTTGCGGATAAAGCAAATTTTACGCGGCGGTTTAAAATAAACCTTTTGAATATAGCCGAACTTAAGTCGTTTGTCGAAAATATGGAAAATAAACCTTCTCTTGTTTACGGCTTTAATAAAGAAGACGATTACGGGAAATTTAAAAGTGAATTTGAAAGTATTAACGTTAAAACCGTACCTTTCGATTTAAAGCAAAGCGCTTATTTTGCGTCTGCATATGCGTTGGAAAGCAATTTTATAAGCGATTCAAAATATGCGGAAGAGTTATCTCCTTATTATGTTTACGGCAACGGACCTTTTTAAAAATTATTAATTTTATAAATATAGATAGAAAATTTTGTTTTATTTTATTATAGGAGGATTATTTATGCAATTTTTAGATGAAGCCGAGAAAAAAATGGCGGAATCTCTTGCCGCCGGCGACGAACATTTTAAAAAGATATACGACGAACATATGGAAATAGAAAAAATGTTAAATAAATTCAGTACTAAGCCCTTTTTAACCCCCGATGAGCAGAAAGCCATAAAAGAACTTAAGCTAAAAAAGCTTAACGGCAACGATATAATGAAAAAAATTATTAAAGAAAAAATAACGGGGTAAATTTTATGAAAAGCAACAATATCAAAGAAGGAATAGACAGAACTCCCCACAGGTCGCTCTTGTATGCAACGGGAATAGCCAAAAGCGAAATGAAGAAACCTTTCATAGGCATTGCTTCAAGCTTTACCGATTTAATACCGGGGCATGTCGGGATAAGAGACCTTGAGAGAGCCGCCGAAAACGGTGTTTACAGCAATGGCGGACATCCTTTCGTTTTCGGAATTCCCGGAATTTGCGACGGGGTCGCCATGGGACACCTTGGTATGCACTATTCGCTTCCTTCCAGAGAACTTATCGCCGATATGATAGAAACCGTAGCGGAGGCACACTGTCTCGACGGCCTTATTCTTTTAACCAATTGCGATAAAATCACTCCCGGTATGCTTATGGCTTCCCTGCGCCTTAATATCCCGTCGGTTGTCGTTACCGCAGGGCCTATGCTTTCAGGGCATTATCACGGGAACAGGCTTTCTTTTGTTCGGGATACGTTTGAAGCCGTGGCAAAATTCAGAATAAACGAGATAACCGAAAAAGAGCTTAACGACTTGGAAATGTGCGCATGTCCCGGGCAGGGGTCGTGTCAGGGGCTTTATACCGCAAATACTATGGCATGTTTGACTGAAGTTCTGGGCATGTCTTTGCCGGGGGCTGGTACTGCCCTTGCCGGTTCGGCTATAAAGAAAAGGATGGCTTTTGAAAGCGGCGCAAGGGTCGTTGACCTTGTAAGGGGCGGCATATGTCCCAGAGATATCGTAACGCCGGATTCTTTTAAAAATGCTATAGCGGTGGATATGGCTCTCGGAGGTTCGTCCAATTCGGTTTTACACCTGATCGCCATCGCAAATGAAGCCGGAATAAAATTGGATTTAAAACTATTCGACGAGATTTCGAAGAATACGCCTCAGATTACCAGTTTAAGGCCTGCGGGAGAATATTTTCTGGAAGACCTTGATTTTGCAGGCGGGATACCTTCCCTGCTCTACGAGTTAAAAACAGTTATAAATCTTAACTCCGTTACCGTTTCCGGAAAATCTATAAGCGAAATAATATCCGGCGTTAATTACGTTAATAATGAAGTTATAAGAAAGATAGACAATCCTTACCGTAAAGAAGGCGGCATAGCCGTTCTTTTCGGTAATTTAGCCCCAAACGGCGCCATAATAAAATCCAGCGGAGTCAGTCCGTCGATGATGAAGTTCATCGGAAATGCGGTGGTTTTTGACAGCGAAGAATCGGCAATGGAAAATATTTCCAAAGGCGTCATTAAAGAGGGGGACGTCGTAGTCATAAGATATGAGGGTCCCAAAGGAGGGCCGGGAATGAGAGAAATGCTTGCGCCTACCTCGCAGATAGTCGGGATGGGTCTGGGTGAAAAAGTCGCCCTTATTACGGACGGACGGTTTTCCGGAGGAACAAGAGGTCCGTGTATCGGACACATATCGCCCGAAGCGCAGGAAGGAGGACCTATCGCCCTTTTAAACAACGGCGATAAGATAGAAATAGACGTTGCCGGCAGGAAACTAAACATGCTTGTTCCCGACGAGGAACTAAACAAAAGAAAGCTGAAAATTTCTAAAAAACCCAAAAAAATCGATTACGGTTATTTGTCAAGATATGCCGACATGGTTTCATCCGCCGATGAGGGAGCTATAATCAATAGAAATATAAGGAAATGAAATATGAATAATAATTCGAAAAAAAATTTAATGACCGGCTCAAAAATAATTTTAGAAAGCCTCATAAGAGAAGGCGTAGATACTATATTTGGATATCCGGGCGGAGCGGTTTTAAATATTTACGACGAACTTTTTAATTATAAAGATAAAATAAAACATATTCTTGTCAGGCATGAACAGGGAGCTGCGCACGCCGCGGACGGCTATGCGAGAGCGTCCGGAAAGGTGGGCGTTGTCCTCGTAACATCCGGCCCCGGGGCTACCAATACTATAACAGGCATTGCCACGGCAAATATGGATTCGATACCTATGGTTATATTAACCGGACAGGTTTCGACTAATTTAATCGGCAACGATGCGTTTCAGGAAGCCGATACGGTCGGCATAACCAGACCGTGCACGAAACATAATTATCTGGTAAAAGACATAAAAGACCTTGCGAAGACTATTAAAGAAGCGTTTTATATCGCTTCCACCGGCAGACCCGGACCGGTATTGATAGACATACCAAAAGATATTACTTCAAGCGTATGCGAGTTCGACTATCCGGAGACCGTTGAATTAAGAGGTTACAGCCCGACGTATTTCGGGCATCATGTTCAGATTTCAAAACTTGCGGCAGAAATTTTAAAAGCAAAAAAACCTTTGCTTTATGTAGGCGGAGGGGTTATCAATTCAAACGCGGCCAACGAACTTAAAGAGTTGGCGGAACTGCTCGATTTACCGGTTACATCTACGCTTATGGGACTCGGCGGTTTTCCTTCCAGCCATCCGCTTTTTTTCGGCATGCTCGGAATGCACGGTACTTATGCCGCAAATATGGCAACATCTAATGCCGATTTTATCGTAGCTATCGGAGCAAGATTTGACGACAGGGTTACCGGAAAGGTTGAAGAATTCGGCAAAAATGCAAAATTTGCCCATATAGATATCGACCCGTCTTCGATAGGCAAGAACGTAAAGATAGAAATACCGGTGGTAGGCGACGTTAAATCCGTTCTAAGCAGCCTTCTTGAAATTTTAAACAATAAAACGGAAGAAATTTCATCTGCGAAATATGAAAGGCTGGACTGGCTTGAAGAAATAAACGCATGGAAGTACGAACACCCTCTTTTATACCGGATGAACGATATAATAAAACCTCAATACGTAATAGAAAAAATTTATGAACTTACCGAAGGAGATGCAATAATAGCCACCGAAGTGGGACAAAGCCAGATGTGGACGGCCCAGTTTTATAAATTTAAAAATCCTAGAACTTTGTTGACCTCAGGCGGACTCGGCACCATGGGTTATGGATTTCCTGCGGCAATCGGCGCACAGATTGCATGTCCCGATAAAACCGTTTTCGATATTGCCGGAGACGGAAGCATTCAGATGAATATTCAAGAGCTGGCAACCGCCGTGCAGTATAATTTGCCGGTTAAAATAGCGATAATTAACAATAATTTTCTCGGCATGATAAGGCAGTGGCAGGAATTATTCTATCATAAAAGATATTCGTTTTCGGAAATGAACGTTAATCCTGATTTCGTTAAACTTGCCGAAGCTTACGGCGCGGTCGGCTTAAGGGCAAAAACTCCCGAAGAAGTGGTTCCCGTAATAGAAAAAGCGCTGTCGATAAAAAGACCGGTCATGATGGATTTCGTCGTAGATAAAGAAGAAGGGGTTTATCCTATGGTTCCCACGGGAGCTCCTATTACCGGAATGTTATTGGTATAAGGAAGTTATTTTATAATAAATTAACGAGAGATTAAAATTATTATGGAAAAAACCCATATTCTTTCCATTCATGTCGAAAATGAATCCGGCGTGCTCACCAGAGTCGCAGGGCTTTTTTCGGCAAGAGGATTCAATATAGACAGTATCTGCGTTGCAAAAACGCTCGAGAAAAACGAATCTAAGATGATAATTGCCACGTCGGGAGATACCCAGATTTTAGAGCAGATTACAAAACAGCTCAACAGGCTTGTCAATGTGATAAAAGTGCAGGAGTTAACGGACGAAGATTCCGTGGTGAGGCAGACGGTTTTAATTAAGGTAAATGCCGATGAAACCACAAAAAGCGATATATTCAGAATAAAAGATATATTCGGAGGCCGCATTATAGATGTTTCAAGGAATTCTTATACGCTGGAGGCGACCGGTTCCGAAAGAAAAATAGAATCGCTTATCGATATTTTAAGGCCGTTAGGCATAAAAGATATCGTTAAGACCGGCATAATAGCTTTGCAGAGGACGAGAAAATCAAGCTGATAAATAAAAATAAGTAAATAAATTATTCTGTAAGGGGGTTTTAATGAACATTTTTTACGAAAAAGATGCCGACTTAAGGCTGATTCAATCAAAAACCGTGGCGATCATAGGCTACGGATCGCAGGGGCATGCCCATGCTTTAAATTTAAAAGATTCCGGCGTTAAAGTCATAATAGGCTTAAGACCGGACGGCAATTCTTTTGCTAAAGCTAAAAATGCCGGCTTTGAAGTATATCCGGTTAAAGAAGCGACGGAAAAAGCCGACGTTATTATGATTTTGCTTCCCGACGAAATTCATGGAGATGTTTATAAACACGATATAGAGCCCGGTTTAAAAGCCGACAAATATCTGGTTTTTGCGCATGGTTTCAGCATACATTTCGGCCAGATAGTTCCTCCAAAAGAGGTAAACGTTTTTATAGTAGCGCCAAAAGGGCCGGGACATTTAGTAAGGCACGAGTTCGAGAAAGGAGGCGGAGTACCGGATTTAATCGCGGTACATAACGATTATACGGGGAATACTAAAAATATGGCGTTATCATATGCCGCCGCTATAGGCGGAGGGAAAGCCGGTATTCTGGAGTCAACCTTCAGGGAAGAAACCGAAACGGACCTTTTCGGAGAGCAGGCGGTTCTGTGCGGGGGACTTGCGGCTCTTATGACGGCAGGCTTTGAAACGCTTGTCGAAGCGGGGTATCAGGAAGAGAGCGCATATTTCGAATGTATTCATGAAATGAAACTTATAGTCGATCTTATATACGAGGGCGGAATTTCAAATATGAGATATTCTATAAGCAATACCGCTCAATACGGCGACCTAACGAGGGGACCCAGAGTTATCGACGAAAAAGTTAAATGCGAAATGAAAAAAGTGCTGGAAGAGATAAGGACGGGAAAGTTTGCGACGGAATGGATGCTTGAGAATAAAGCCAGCAAGCCTTCGTTTAACGCTCTCACGAGAAACGGGGAAGAGCATCAGCTTGAAAGAGTCGGAAATAGATTAAGGTCGTTAATGCCGTGGATAACTAAAAATAAAATAGTCGATAAATCAAAAAATTGATAATGCCGCAATATCAAATAAAAATATAAAAATGCGTAAAAAATACGAAAATGAAATATATCGCGAAAGAAGGAATTAAAATTATAACAGTAATATTATTGCTTTCCGCCTTTTTTTTATTTTTGTATTTTTACGCAAAATATATATATCTAAAATATCTTTTTTTATCGTTGTTTTTTCTGTTTTTTCTGTTTTTTCTGTTCAGTATTTATTTTTTTAGAGATCCGGAACGCAAACCCGATTCCATTTTGGGCGGCGGCGAAATAGTTTCTCCCGCCGACGGCAAAGTCATATTCCTGCAGGAAGTTTTCGACGATAGATTCTTAAAAGAAAAAGCCGTTAAGGTAAGCATTTTTATGTCTCTGTTTAACGTTCATATAAACAGAATTCCTATCGGCGGGAGAGTGGAAAAGATAATTTACAACAAAGGGAAGTTTTTTTCCGCTAATTTAGACAAGGCATCGATAGAAAACGAGTTTAACGGAGTAATATTAAATATAGAAGATAATGCGGGCGAAAAAAATAAAAGAATAGCTTTTGTTCAGATAGCGGGGCTTATCGCGAGAAGAATAGTCTGCAATATCAAAGAAGGAGACAGAGTGCAATCGGGAAGCAGATTCGGTTTAATTAAATTCGGCTCCAGGTTGGACCTGTATCTGCCTTTAAGTTTTAAACAGAGCGTTAAAGTTGGGGACAGAGTGTTTTCGGGAAAAACGATTATAGGTAAAATATCTTGAAAAAATTATGAAAAAACCTCATCAGCCCTTAAAAGACGTCTTAGCCTCGAATAACATTTATAAAAACAGCATGACGAAGGGCGTTTTCCTTTTACCGAATTTAATAACCAGTCTTTCGCTTCTATCGGGGTTTTATTCTATTATTAACTCCATAGAAGGAAAATACCGGATTGCCGGCTGGCTTATAATAGCTTCGATCTTTTTTGACGGTATAGACGGAAAAGTCGCAAGGCTTACAAATACAAGCTCCAAATTCGGCATAGAATACGATTCGTTGTCCGACCTTATCGCATTCGGGGTCGCTCCGTCCGTATTGGCATTTAAATGGTTCCTTATAGGCTACGGCAGGGAAGGATGGGCGGCTGTTTTCGTTTATCTCCTTGGAGCGGCGCTCAGGCTTGCCAGATTTAACGTTCAGCGAAATTCGGTAGAATATAATAAATTTATGGGGCTTCCTTCTCCGGCCGCCGCAGGAACCGTCGTTTCGTTTCTTTTTATTATGACGGAATTTTCTTTAAAAACCGCCTTAATAAGCAAAGTAATGCTTATTTTGACCATTGCCGCCGGTCTTTTAATGATAAGCAACATAGGCTATTTTGCAATGAAGGATTTCTCCATTTTTAAGCGCAGGGCGTTTGAATCGCTTGTTCTGCTTTTATTGATTCTTATTATAATTATAATTAAACCCGTGGAATCGCTTTTTGCGATTTTTTTCCTGTATTCTTTTATCTCTCCTCTATTGTATTTTTATCTCGTTAGTGCTAAGATAAAAAAGAACAAAGAAATTGGATAAGCAGCATTCCGGAGGGCTTATGAGCGATAATCAATTAAAAAAAATTAAAATATTCGATACTACCCTGAGAGACGGCGAACAGTCTCCGGGAGCTAGTATGAACATAGAAGAAAAATTAAATCTTGCGCGTCAGCTTTCCCGGCTCGGGGTCGATGTCATAGAGGCCGGTTTCCCCATTGCTTCCGAAGGCGACTTTGAAGCCGTAAAGACGATAGCTATGGAGATAAAGGGAGCGGAAATAGCGGGGCTTGCAAGGGCAAACGAAAAAGATATATATAGGGCGTATTCCGCCGTTAAATATGCGGCAAAACCGGTCATACATACGTTTATCGCTACGTCGGACGTACATCTTAAGTATAAACTTAAAATGACCCGTGACGAATTATATGAAAAAGCCGTCAATATGGTAAAATATGCCAAATCGTTTACGGAAAATATCGAGTTTTCCGCCGAAGACGCCACAAGAACCGATATTAATTTCTTATGCAAAGTAATAGAAGGCGTTATAGCCGCCGGCGCCACGACCGTGAATATTCCCGATACCGTCGGTTTCGCGACTCCTTTCGAATTCCATGATTTTATAAAAAATATACGGGAAAGGGTTAAGGGCATAGAAAATATTATATTAAGCGTTCACTGCCATAACGATTTAGGATTAGGAACGGCAAACTCTCTGTCGGCGATTTTAGCCGGAGCGAATCAAATCGAATGCACTATTAACGGCATAGGGGAGAGAGCCGGAAATGCGGCGCTCGAAGAAATAGTAATGGCTTTAGACGTCAGAAAAGATATATATAATGCGATTACAGGCATAAACACTACCGAAATATACAGGTCTTCCCAGCTTTTAACCCACATAACCGGAATATCCGTTCAGCCCAATAAGGCGATAGTAGGCAAAAATGCTTTTGCGCACGAAGCGGGTATTCATCAGGACGGCATATTAAAAGAAAAAACCACATACGAAATTATGACTCCGGAACGCGTAGGAAGACAGCCTAACGAGTTAGTTCTGGGCAAACATTCGGGAAAGCATGCGTTTAAAGAAAAGCTCGTATCTTTAGGCTATTTGTTAAAGGACGAAGAAGTAGAAGCCGCCTTCGTAAAATTTAAAGCCTTAGCCGACAGAAAAAAAGATATTTACGACGAAGACATAGACTCCCTTATAGCAAAATCGCATCCTCTTGAAAAATATGAGCTAAAATATGTAAACGTGGTTTGCGGCGATACGGTTTCGCCTCTTTCAATGGTCAAACTAATGGTTGACGGGGAATTAAAACTTGATTCTTCATACGGAAACGGTCCGGTCGATGCGGCGATTAACGCTATAGAAAAAATAGTTAATTCAAGGGCAAAGGTCGTGGCTTACGAAGTTAAATCCATAAGAGGAACGACGGAGGCGCAGGGAGATGTTTCGGTTACCATAGAAGATGCGGATAGCGGAACGGGTATTACCGGAAGAAGTGCCCATACCGACATCGTAGTAGCAAGCGCAAAGGCTTATGTCAATGCTTTAAACAAACTGTACGTTCATAATAAAAATACCGCCGGTAAATCGGCCTGCGAAATGGAAATACACGCATAATAAAGCATAATATCCGGCAGAGTTAAGCTATAATTTATAGATACAAGGGGGCGACTTAAGTCCGCCCCCATAAAAAAGGGGATAAAAATGGGAAGACCTTTAACTATTACGGAAAAAATAATTCAAAATCATACCGATAACGAAGCCGTAGCTCCCGGCGATATCGTAAACGCCAGAGTAGATATCGCTCTCGGTAACGACATTACGGCCCCTATAGCCATAAAAGAATTTGAAGCTATAGGAATAGGCGAAGTTTTCGACAGAAAAAAGATCGCTTTAGTTCCCGACCACTTTGTTCCAAACAAAGATATTTTGAGCGCAAAACAGGCTAAAATGTTAAGAGATTTTGCAAAAGAGCATGATATCGAGAACTATTTCGAATGCGGAGAGGCAGGGGTCGAACATGCGCTTTTACCGGAAAAAGGCATAGTTCTTCCGGGCGATCTTGTAGTGGGAGCCGATTCGCATACCTGCACGTACGGCGCCTTAGGGGCTTTCGCTACGGGGGTAGGTTCTACGGATCTCGCTTACGCATTTGCCTTCGGCGAGTTATGGCTCAAAGTTCCCGAATCCATAAAAGTAATTTTCGAGGGTAAACCTAAAAAATGGGTATCAGGAAAAGACCTTGTCTTGTATCTTATCGGGAAAATAGGCGTCGAAGGGGCGAACTATATGGCATTAGAGTTTGCCGGAAGCACGTTTAAACATCTCGGAATGTCGGACAGATTCACCATATCCAATATGGCGATAGAAGCCGGAGCAAAAAGCGGAATATTCGAACCGGACGAAATCACCGAAGATTATGTTAAAGACAGAGCTAAAAGGGATTATATATTTTATAAGAGCGACGAAGACGCCGAATATGCAAAAGTATTAAAATTTAATACCGAATCGATTAATCCTCAAGTTGCTTTTCCGCATCTTCCGGAAAACAGCGTAGATATTAACGAGGCTTCGGCAAAAAACATAAAGATAGACCAGTCCGTTATAGGTTCATGCACAAACGGAAGGATAGAAGATTTAAGAATTGCCGCCGAAATTTTAAAAGGGAAAAAAATAGCGAAATATTCAAGGCTTATCGTTATTCCCGCCACCCCGGATATTTATAGAGCGGCTGCGAAAGAAGGGCTTATAGATATATTTATGGATGCCGGAGCGGTGGTAAGCACTCCGACATGCGGACCATGTCTCGGCGGATATATGGGAATATTGGCCGACGGCGAAAGGGCGATATCTTCCACCAACAGAAATTTTAAGGGAAGAATGGGGGACGTCAAGAGCGAAGTTTATCTTGCTAACCCTGCCGTGTGCGCCGCATCGGCTATACTCGGAAAGATTGCCGGTCCCGACGAAGTATCTTAGGATTAAATAAGTAATATAAAGGAGATGCCATGATATTCAGCGGAAAAGTTTTTAAATTTGGAGACAATATAGATACCGACGCTATTATACCCGCAAGATACTTAAACGATTCAAGCGACGAAAATTTAAGAAAGCATTGTATGGAAGATGCCGATGAATCGTTTCCGTCAAAAGTTTCCAAAGGAGATTTTATTGCCGCCGGAAATAATTTCGGCTGCGGTTCTTCGAGAGAGCATGCTCCGAGAGCCATTAAAGTCAGCGGAGTGCCTGTAGTAATAGCCAAGAGTTTTGCGAGAATTTTTTACCGAAACGCCTTTAACATAGGATTGTTTATACTTGAAGCCGATACCGACGGAATGGATAACGGCGATATACTGGAAGTCGATACCGATACCGGGGAAATTAAAAACAAAACAAAAAATACCGTCGTAAAAGCCAAGCCTATTCCAAAATTTATGTCCGAACTTGTTAACGCCGGCGGTTTGATTGCATATGCCAAAAAAAAGATTAAGGAGGGTAAGAAATAGATTATGATAAAATTAGCTCTTTTTGCCGGCGACGGAATCGGAACCGAAGTTGCGGGCGAAGCGGTAAACGTATTAAAGTTTTTATTTGATTCTAATTCCGTCAGATACGAAATAGAAGAAGACCTTGTAGGCGGGGCTTCTTACGACGAATATAAAAAACCTATAACGGAAAAAGCCCTTAAGATTGCGAAAGACGCCGATGCGGTTATTTTTGGAGCCGTAGGCGGACCTAAATGGGAATCCCTTCCGATAGAGCTGAGACCCGAAAAAGCGCTTTTGACTTTAAGATACGACCTTGAATTATACGCAAATTTAAGACCGGCGAAGATTTACGATGAACTTATCGACGCCTCTCCGTTAAAGAAGGACGTCGTACAGGGAACCGATATGATGATAGTAAGGGAACTGACCGGCGGTATATACTTCGGTCAGCCGAGAGGAATTTTTGATTTGGAGGACGGGCAAAAAAAGGGCGTTAATACCTTAGTTTATACCACGAAAGAGATAGAAAGAATAGCTAAAATAGCCTTTGAAATTTCAAGAAAAAGAAGAAAAAAAGTTTTATCCGTAGATAAAGCTAACGTTCTGGAATGCACCGAGCTATGGAGGCAGGTGGTTGCAAGGGTTTCTAAAGAATATCCCGACGTCGAGTTAACCAATATGTATGTCGATAACTGTTCCATGCAGTTAATAAGGCAGCCTAAATCTTTCGACGTTATCGTAACGACGAATATGTTCGGAGATATATTAAGCGACGAATCCTCTATGGTCGCAGGTTCCATAGGAATGCTTCCGTCCGCAAGCCTCAACGGCAAAAAAGGAATGTATGAGCCGATACATGGAAGCGCTCCCGATATCGCCGGCCAAAATAAAGCCAATCCCATTGCGGCTATTTTATCCGTTGCGATGATGCTCAGATACAGTTTTGATATGGATAATCTTGCCGAAAAAATAGAAGTTGCCGTAGGAAAAGTTATTAAAAACGGATACAGGACAGCCGATATTTATTCAAACGCCGCGGGAACGAAACTCGTGGGTACTAAAGAAATGGGCAGGGCAGTCATAGAAGAATTAAAAAAATAAAAATTAATTGCGGATAGGCAAATATAAAGAAAACATAAAGGATATGAAAAAAGAAAAATATAATATCGGCATAACAGGAGCTACAGGTCTTGTCGGCAGGGAATTTATAGAAATATTGGAACAGAGAAATTTTCCGGTCGGAGAACTTTATCTTTTTGCTTCCGAAAACTCTCTCGGCGAAACCATAAAATTTAAAGGCGAAGATTATATTGTGGATGCCTTGAAAGAAGATTCTTTTAAGAAAAAGAATATCGATATAGTATTATCCAGTCCGGGAGGTTCGATAAGCGCAAGGTTTTCGCCTATTGCCGCAAAGGAAGGAGCGGTAGTTATCGATAATACGTCTTATTTCAGGATGGACGAAGACGTCCCGTTAGTAGTTCCCGAGGTTAACCCCGACGATATAAAATATTATTCAAAGAAAAACATAATAGCCAATCCGAATTGCTCCACCATTCAGATGGTCGTGCCGCTTAAGCCTATTCACGACAGGTATAAAATAAAAAGGATAGTCGTATCAACATACCAGTCCACTTCCGGAGCGGGCAAAAAGGCTATGGACGAATTATTTTATCAGACAACCGGCATTATTAACGCAAAAGGAGATATTTATCCGGAAAAATTTCCGGTCCAGATAGCTTTTAACTGTATTCCTCAAATCGATGTTTTCGGCGAAGACGGATACACTAAAGAAGAAATTAAGATGATAAAAGAAACGCAGAAAATAATGCACGATAAGAATATAGGCGTATCTGCCACTACGGTGCGCGTTCCCGTATTTTTTTCCCACGGAGAATCCGTTAATATAGAAACCGAAAAAAGTTTCGATATCAAAGATATTAAGAAAATGTTATCGAAAACGGCGGGAATAAAGCTTATAGACGACATATTAAGCGGCAATCCCGATGAAAAATATCCTTATCAGACTCAGGCCGCCGGAAAAGACGAGGTTTTTGTAGGCAGGATAAGAAAGGATTTTTCCGTGCCGAACGGTCTAAACTTATGGATTGTAGCGGATAACGTAAGAAAAGGGGCGGCGCTTAATGCCGTGCAGATAGCGGAAATCCTGATTCAAAAATATCTTTGAAAAACCATGAAATAGTCAGAAATTTATCGGTTGTTTCGTTTTTTACTTTGATAAGCAGGATTTTAGGCTTATTGAGGGATGTCTGCATCGCGTACTTTTTCGGCGCGGGAATGGCTACCGATGCGTTCTTCGTAGCTTTCAGGATACCAAATTTATTCAGGAGGCTATTCGGCGAGGGAGGAATATCTGCATCGTTTATTCCGGTTTACTCGGATAATTTGGCTAAAAAGAGCAATGCCGATTCGGAAGACCTGTTTAAGACCGTTTTTACCGCATTATTTTTTATCCTCTTATTTCTTTCCTTAATAGGATTTTTATTTTCGTTCTTTTTCGTAGCGGTTACGGCGCCCGGTTTTTTAAACAAACCGCTTGAATTAAGGCTTGCGGTTCTGCTTACCAAGATTATGTTTCCGTATATATTTATGATAGGGCTCGCGGCATTTTTATCGGGAGCTTTAAACGTCCACGGTTCTTATGCCCCGGGAGCGATGTACCCTATAATATTAAATGTTTTATTAATAATCTCCGCTATTTTTTTAAGGCCCTTTTTTCATCCGGGTATTTTTGCTCTTGCGGTCGGCGTTATGCTCGGCGGAGGTTTACAGCTTTTATCGCAGATTTATTATATTAAAAAAAAGAAAATCAGCCTCGGTTTCAAATTTAACTTTAGAAACAGCGACGTAAAATCTGTTTTTAAACTGCTGACGCCCTCCCTTATGGGAATGGCGGTAATTCAACTCAATCTGGTTTTCGATACTCTTCTCGCGTCT
>JAJXXD010000182.1 GCA_021781285.1 bacterium
TGAGTTTCTTTCATTGCCAAAAGTCCGATATATTTAAAGTTTCCGATTACTCCACCGAAAGAATCCGGACCGAAAGCTAAAGAATACCCCCATAAAATCCAGATTACGCTAACTGTAGCAATCGCAATAAAACTAAGCGATATCGTATTTAAGACATTTTTTCTTCTTACCATACCGCCGTAAAAAAACCCGAGCGCGGGTGTCATAATCAAAACCAAAGCCGACGAAGTTAATACCCACGCAATATTTCCGGAGTCAAACGCGGGAACTTTAGCGGCAGTATCTGCGAAAACCGGACTTACCCATGAAAACAGAACCAAAGACAGTCCGCCGAGCAAAGACCATGTATATATCAAGGGTATTTTAAAATTTTTCATAATTTTTTCTATTCCTCCTTCAAGGTTATATTTATATAGCCGACTCTCCTTTTTCTCCGGTTCTAATCCTCACGGCTTCTTCGACGGGAGATATAAATATCTTTCCGTCTCCGATATTGCCGGTTTTCGCGCTTTTTTCGATTGTTTCCACGATGCTTGAAACCTGGTCGTCGGAAGCGACTATTTCCATTTTTGCCTTTGGAACGAAATCTACGCGATACTCGGCTCCTCTGTAAAGCTCGGTATGTCCCTTCTGCCTTCCGAAACCTTTGACTTCCGTAACGGTTATTCCGTGAATTCCTATCCGGTTAAGAGCTTCCTTTACATCGTCGATTTTAAAAGGCTTAATAATAGCTTCTACCTTCTTCATTTTCACTTTCACCTCCCTCTTTATAATTATGTTAATTTTCTTCTAAAAACTGTATAAGACCATTAAATTTATCGTGTTCTGCTGGGAATGGGTCTGCAAACCGTTGGAATCTAAATAAACGTTATGGTTTGACCCCTGATGCTCCAACTCGAACCTGAACTGCACGTCTTTAAAATTTTTAAAAGACGGCTGATAAGCAAACGTGAGTGTTGAGTCGATATATGTATAGCCCGTTCCCGGAGCGCTCGTCATTTCCCACAAACCGTTCTGGTCGTAAGCCGCCGTTTCCCTTAATGTTTCCGCCACCTGTCCAAAACCGTAATTATGCTGGTGGTGAATATAGCCCGCTATACCGTAAAAACGGGATTTATCGTACGTAGAATCTGAAGTCTGAACTAAGGGGGGATACCCCGAATACGAACTTGCCGTTATCCCGTTTTCGCTCAACACCGAACCGTTTATTCCGCCGCCGAGCCCAAGCTCGTAATCCGCCACGAAAGACCAGTCTGCTGTCGGGCTGAACACGCCGTCGATATAACCGTAAAAACTTTTATTTAAGTTATCTTCATACAGTTGCCCGCTTGTACTGCCGCCCGTGCCGTTCCCTACCAAGTAACTGTTTTCCCCGTAAACGAATCCGCCGTTAAACGTCAACATATTCGTCGCCGCATAACTTTCGTTAAGCTCGATAACCGGCAGGTTATCTATCGGAACGGCGGAGTTAATAGTATTTGCTATTCCAAGGGTCGATGTCAGAGCCGGCACGAAATTGTATGTTAAAAACACGCCGGTTAAAGTTGCGGGTTCCACGACATCCAGCAGCGAATACGTATTATTCCAGTTCCTTATCGGATTGAACGCCTCGTAACCGAGAAGTTCCTGTTCCTTTCCGATATGGATATCGAGTCCGCTTCCTACCGGTAAATTTATGTTAATATATGCTTTTCTTACGTCGTAAGGCGTCCTGTCCTGAAAAGGCGTCGTAAAATAAGACGTATTTCCATAATAAGCCTTATAAAACTGGATATTCTGCCCGAAGTCGAGCGATATATGAAAACCTACGCCGTAAGGATTAGAAGAAGTCCCCGGAGAACGCCTCAGGGTTATATCGAAGTTGTTTACGGCAAAACCGTCAGGCTGCCAGTTGTCCCCATAATTCCCGTTACCCTCGAAAGCCGAGGGGGTATTAGTTGCAACCGGTTTTGCAATATTATACGTATAAGAACCGATTAGCGTTCCGAGCAGTTGAATATTGGAAAAATAATTTTGAGAACTCTGTGATTTATTTTCTTTTTTAATCGCCTGTATCTCCGCCAACGCATTGTCTAATTTTTTCTCTATTTTTTTAATATTTGCGTTCGTCACGTCTCCGGAAACCGAATTTGCGGCATAAACCTCTTTCTGAACCGTAAATACGGACAAATACAAAAATACCGCAAAAAGCATAACGCCTGAAAATAATTTACTAAATTTCATAGATTCTCCCTATTTAAAAGTTATCAAAATCAAAATTAAAGTTATTTAATTTGTTATATGGCAAAAGTTGTGCCAATTATTATTCTTAGAATTTCGGAAAGACCATAAACCTTTATAAGAGCGTAGATTGGTTAGCTGCGCCGGACTTCGTCCGCTTGCGCTCGCAATAACGGTGGAATAAGGGCAAGATTTATGTGCTATAAATTTAGGCAGTTTTGAATACTGACGGTTTATTGATTAATATTTAGGCAGTTTATTCTTTTCTGCAGGTTGCGGCGGCTCATACCGAGAATTTGGGCGGTCCTCGTTATATTGTTATTATTTTCTTTTAATTTGCGGATAAGATATGCCTTTTCAAAATATTCTTTCGCCTGTTTAAAGGAACCGGCCGCCATATAACTTTCGAAATCCAGAAAAATCTTCGAGCCATGGACATTTTCGGCAGACGAATAATTCAACGGAGATTGCTTCGCTTCGCTCGCAATGACGTTCGCCGGACTTGCAATGACGGCAGTGTCATTGCGAGGAGTCGGAGACGACGAAGCAATCTCTGCGCTTGCAATGGCGGCAATGACGTTCTCCTTAATTTTTAATTCCGTTATAACGTCTTTTTCGGTTATTCTGTTATGTATGTTTAAAATCGAAAATCTTTCGATAATATTTTTTAATTCCCTGACGTTTCCCGGCCAGCCGTAATCTTTTAAAATATTTACGGCGTTTTCTTCTATTTCCAATCTTCCGGCGTTACCGCCGAACATTTTAATAAAATAATTTATTAATAAAGGTACGTCGTCTTTTCTTTCCCTGAGAGGAGGAATAAATAAAGGGATAACGTTAAGCCTGTAAAATAAGTCCCTCCTGAATCTGCCCGCAGATATTTCAGACTCGATGTCCTTATTCGTAGCCGCGATAACTCTGACGTCCGATTCTATTTCGCTTTCTCCGCCGACCCTCTGAAATTTATTTTCCTGCAAAACCCTCAATATTTTAGACTGCATTCTCAAACTCATATCGCCTATTTCGTCAAGGAAAATAGTTCCGCCGTCGGCAAGCTCGAATTTTCCTTTTTTTCTTGCCGCGGCTCCGGTAAACGCCCCTTTTTCGTAGCCGAAAATTTCGCTTTCGATAAGCTCTTCGGGTATAGCCGCACAGTTTATAGCGATGAAAGGTTCGTCTTTTCTTAAACTGTTAAGATGAACCGCCCTTGCCGCAATTTCCTTCCCGGTTCCGTTTTCTCCGGTAATAAAGACCGGAGCGGAAGACGGGGCGGCTTTCATTATTTTTTCTTTTAAAGCTTTAATGCTTTCCGTTTCGCCGATAAATTCAAACCCTTCCGGCAGGCTTTCGGCGAGAATAGCTTTCTTTTCGTTCAAACCGTTGAATT
>JAJXXD010000156.1 GCA_021781285.1 bacterium
TTTATTCCTCCGGTAAGAGAAAAAAGATAGTCTCTGTCGTTCATATCGGCATCCGTAAAAAAATTAATATGAAGTTATTATAAATTAGATTCGGATAAAAATAAAGGAGGTTTTTCTTTATTTTAACGCCACCGGGTTTCCTGCAATAACGCAGTAAGCCTTATCGGAAAGGGCGGAAAGCTCCTGTTCCATCAAGCCGTTTAATTCGATAAATTTCCTGACATACGCGTCAACCGGCACCATATTGAAACCGAGGGAATCCGCGACGGTAACGACCGAACATTCTATTTTTGAAAGATATTCGGAAAATTTTATGACGGATTCAAGGGCTGAATCGTAGCCGGCGACATCCGGAAAAACAGATGAAAGCCATAATGTCATAGAATCTATAAGTATCACGCCGCTTGCCGCGGCGGGTTCGGAAGATAAAAATTTGCGGATGCCGTCGATTTCCGCAGACAAATCTTCAAAATTTTCGTGGACGATAAAAATCTTATCTCTCTTATCTTTGTGTTTTTTAATTTTTAAAGCCATCTCTTCGTCTTCGTATTTTCTTTGCCGCGCCGTCGCGATAAAATGAAGCGGACCGCGGCTTTTTTCGGTTAAATCCTGACGCCCGCCCGCGGCAATGGACGATTTATATAACGAAATAGCCGTTTCTTCGGCAAAACTTGATTTTCCCGAAGAAATCCCGCCGGTAATAAAAATTTTTGCCATATTTTTAATTTTCCAAAAGTTTCTCTAATTTTGTTTCTTCTAAAGGTTCGGATAATAAAAATCCCTGAATATAGTCGCATCCGAGCTCTTTTAGTAATTCAAACTGTTCCTCCGTTTCCACGCCCTCGGCAATGGATTTCATATTCAGCTTTTTTGAAAGATAAATTATCGTTTCGACTATATATCTGGAATGTTTATCGGAAAGCATTTTTCTAACGAACGAAATATCTATCTTGAGAATATCGAACGGAAGGTCTGCAAGATACGACAAAGAAGAATACCCCGTTCCAAAATCGTCTATCGAAAGTCCGAGTCCGCTTTCCTTGAAATAATTCAAAAGCTTTAGTGAATATTCCAAATTATCGATAAAGGTTCTTTCCACTATTTCAAGGTTTAATAAATCCGATTTTATGCCGTTTTTGTCGAGCGCCGCATTGATGTTGTCTTTTATATGAGGGTCGCCAAAACTTACCGGAGAAATATTTACCGAAACGGGGACGACTTTAAGCCCCTTATCTGACCACATTTTTATCTTGGAAGCTACCTCGCCTAATATCCAGTTTTCAACATTTGCAATCATTCCGCTCTGCTCCAAAAAAGGTATAAATTCCATAGGCGGCGTCAACCTACCGTCTCTCTGCCACCTCAGAAGAGCCTCCGCGCCTTTTATCGAACCTGTTTTTATATCGAAATAAGGTTGATAATGCAGGATAAATTGATTTTTTTCTATAGCCTCGTTAAGCCCGTTCCTTAGTTCAACCTTTTTCCTTGCAGATTCTTCGAACTCTTTTTTAAAAAATCCGACCGTATTTTCGCCCTTTAATCGGGAGTTTAACAGGGCGGATTCGGCTTTATCGAAAATATCCTGCGATAAGCCCGCGTCTTTGGGATAAAGCGATATTCCGGCGTTAAAAGATATATTTATCTTTTTTTTGCCGTCCGGTATATAAGGTTCGCTAAGGACATTCAAAATCCTGTTGACGATATGCAGAGCGTCTTCGTCGAATTTTAATCGTTTTAAAAATACGGCGAATTTATCTGCATCCCATCTTGCCGGAATATCGTAGCTTTTTATAATATTTTTTATTTTGTTGGACATTTCGACTATTATTTTGTTGCCAGTATCAAAACCTAAAGTATGATTTATTAAAGAAAAATTTACCGGATTTATTATCGCAAGGGCGCAGGAGGAAGAATCGCTCGAATAATCGGCATCTTTTATAAACCCGTCTATCTTTTCTTTAAGCATTTTTTTATTGGGAAGGCCCGTGAGCGAATCGAAATGTATTAACTGCTCCATAGTTTCTTCAGCTTTTATCTCACCGGTAATATCTTTTCCGGTCGTTATGAAATATTCCGTATCGCCGCCAGTATCGCCCGCATTAAAAGGCGTAATCGTCGTATAGCAATATATATCTTCCCCACCTTTAGTTTTATACGTGAATATATCTGTAAAGATTATGCCGGAAGTAATAGTGCCTAGAAATTTTTCGGCAGACTCTTTTTTTCCTGAGCCGTCTTCAAATATTTTAGAGTAATGCTCGCCCGTAAGTTCGCTCGAGGAATAACCGAATATTT
Source organism: bacterium (assembly GCA_021781285.1). GTDB lineage: Bacteria > SZUA-79 > SZUA-79 > Acidulodesulfobacterales > Acidulodesulfobacteraceae > Acidulodesulfobacterium_A. Next base: position 2,296 of record JAJXXD010000156.1, read on the forward strand.
TATAGACGCTTTCATTTACGTATAATATGTTAAAATATCTGTCCAAAATAATCGCAAAATCGGAACCGGAATTTAATGCCGTCCTAATCATGGAATGCCATTTTTCGTCTTCTATTTTGTCGAGCGCATAATTTATATCCATCATCATCTCTTTCAATAAATTATAAGTATCTTTTTTAAAGAATCCGCCTTCGGCGGCATATAAAGAAAAGACGCCTATAGTTTTGCCTTTTTTTGTAATAGGCACGGCGGCGCTTGAAAGATAGCCTCTTTTTGTCTGTTCCCCTCTCCACGGCAGCATTAGAGGGTTTTTTAAAGTATCGTTGTTAATTATTATCTTTGATTTTAGAAAGGATGTAATCAGCGGTCCTTTTTTTGCTTCCGGAGTATTCAGATGCTGTTTTAAATAATCGACATAATCGTTTTTTTCGTAAGAAAAGGAAGATTTTATATTAAGTCCAGGGTCGAAAAGCAGGATAAAAGAATTTACGAATAATCCCCTCCGCACTATTCTGTCGGATATTTCCGAGAATAAAGAATTTTCGTCTTTTGCCCTTACTATCAGCTGGTTGACTTCGGAAAGTGTGGCATACATCGTCTGAAGCGACCTAAAGGAAAGAAATAGGCTGTCGTACATTTTCTGTTTGGAAACGTCAAGCACGAGAACCATGCCGGCAGGTTTTCCGTTATAAGAGATAGTATATGCAAAAATAACGGTAGGCTTAAAAACGCCTTCTTTTGTTATATGCATATGGGTTATTTGTTCGGCGGCGAAAACTTCCCCTTTTATTCTTCTTTCGGCAAGTTTTTTTACCGCAGGCTTGTATTCGTCGACTATTATATCATAAGGAGTTAAGAGGTTTAACTCTTCTTCGGAATAGCCTATAAAGTCCCTGAACGTTTTATTTGAATGAACGATCCTGCAGTCGTCCTGATAAATAAAAACCCCTATCGTCTTTGAATTAAGCAGTGCGTCAACAAGTCCGTCGAGGCTTTTAAGGTTATGATCTTGGGTTATTTCCATAAATTATGATAAATTTACGCTATATTTTATTATTTTTTTATTATTTATTTATTATATCATTAATGCGTGCTTTTTATTAATTGGGTGGGTTATTTTTTTCGGTATTTGGATGTTTTGGCGAAAAATTTTGCGGCCGGACTATTTGCGGAAGTTTTACTTGGTGTTTACTTGGTGGGCGCGATAGGTCTCGAACCTACGGCTTCCACCGTGTGAAGGTGGCACTCTACCCCTGAGTTACGCGCCCTATTTTAATTTATTATATAATTTAATATTTGTT
>JAJXXD010000191.1 GCA_021781285.1 bacterium
ACGAATGCGCCGTAATCCGTAATATTTATAATAACGCCTTCTATAATATCTCCCGGCTTATGCCTATCCGCTATATTCCGCCATGGGTCGTCGAAAAGCTGTTTGTAGCCGAGCGAAACCCTGTGTTTTTCTTCGTCGTACTTAATAACCTTAACGTTTATTTTTTGTCCGAGATTTAATATTTCCGACGGGTGCGATATTCTTTTCCATGATATGTCGGTAATATAAATAAGTCCGTCCATGCCGCCCAAATCCACAAAAACGCCGTAATCGGTAATATTTTTAACGATTCCTTCAAGCACGTCGCCTTCTTTTATATCGGTTAAAACATTTTCCTTCAACTTTTTTATTTCGTCTTCTATGACTTTTCTTCTCGATACTATTACGTTACAACTTTTTTTATCCACGCTTATAACTTTCAGGTCTAAAGTCTTTCCGAGAAAAGCGTCGAAATCTCTGGTCAGTTTAACGTCTATCTGCGAACCGGGCAGAAACGCGGTAACCCCGTTCAAATCGACTATCAGTCCGCCTTTGGTCTTTGCCGCTACCGTCCCTTTTATTAGTTCATTGTCGTTGCATACCTTTTCTATATCGTCAAGCGCGTAAACGTTTTTTGCTTTTTCTCTGGAGCATATTAAATATCCGAGTTTATCGTCGTAGCTCCCGACAAAGACTTCTATGGAACCGCCTATCGCAATAGAAGTAATATCGATAGTGCCGCCGGAGGATATCTCCTTAACCGTAATTATACCGTCGGACTTATCTCCTACATCGACGTAAACATAGTCTTGGTCGATATTTAAAATTTTTCCCTGCCTCACGAGCCCTTTGCTGTTCATATTTTCATAAGAACCGAGCAGAATCTCGAATTCGGTGGGATTGCCGTCATTGATAAATTGATTAAAACTTTTTTTTGCCATAAATATATTACTACCTCCTAAATTTAATAAAACTAATCTAACACATTTAAATAAATTAAGCAAATCTTTTTAATCCGGCTTCGTCTATATCGTGGACTTTCTTTAAAACCCGCTCTATTATCCAGTCGGGAGTGGATGCCCCCGCAGTTATGCCGACGCTTTTAGCATTTGCAAACCATTCAGGGTTAACTTCGTTTTCGGTTTCTATGTGATATGTATTAGGTTGAATCTCTTTGCATATATTTTGCAATTTATTGGTATTTGCGCTGTTATAGCCCCCTACGACTATCATAACATCGACGTTCGAAGCTATAATTTTAGACTCTTCCTGTTTTATCGCGGTGGCATCGCAAATCGTATCGAAAACGACTGCCTCGCCTTTTGCTATTTTATTTATTTCGTCTATTATGCGCTTGTAAAAATTTACATCCTGAGTGGTCTGCGAAATTACAGCCAACTTTTCGGATACCGGAACTTTTTCCATATCGGCAAGATTATTAATCACTAAAAACCTGTCTTTATCTGCAAAACTTATCACGCTTTGAACCTCGGGATGGTTTTTATCTCCGACCATTATTATAAAATAGCCTTTTAAAGCGGCTTCGTTTATATAATTCTGCGCTTTTTTCACAAAAGGGCATGTGGCGTCTATTATTTTTACGCCTTTAGATTTCAACGTTTCCATAACTTCCGCCTTAACGCCGTGGGAACGGATAAGTAGCGTGTCGAAACAGTTGCAATCGATGTCGTCTATCGAAAATACGCCTTTCTCCTCTAAAGACTTAACCACCTGCGGATTATGTATGATAGGTCCAAGGGTATTTAATTTTTCTAACGGCCTGCATTGCTCGGCCGCGTCTAAAGCCATATTGACCGCCCTTTTAACGCCGAAACAAAAGCCGGCGGAAGGCGCTACTATTATTTTCATATTATTTTTTTTTATATACTTATTGATTTATTAACCGGGAAACGGTATCGAAAAATTCGGGAAAAGAAGTATTTATGCATCTTATGCCGCTGATTTCTATTTTTCCGTTTTTAAGAATAAGCCCCGCGATTATCATCGACATAGCGATTCTGTGGTCGCCGAACGAATTTAATGCCGTCAACCTCGGTTCGCGGCGGTTTTTTAAATCGGGATTGCCGTTTATTTCAAATCCGTCTTCCAGTTCCTTTATATCGACCCCGAGCGCCTTAAGATTGTAAACTATAGCCTTAATCCTGTCGCTTTCTTTGACTCTTAGCTCCTTTGCTCCGGTTACGGTAGTTTTTCCTTCCGCAAAAGAAGCGATTACGGAAAAAATAGGAAACTCGTCTATCATATCCGGAACCAGTTCGGGAGGAACGGTTATGCCTTTAAGGGCGGAGTATTTTGCTTTTATATCGCCGGTTCTTTCGGGAATTTCTCCAGTAACGGCCAAATTAACGTCCGCTCCCATCATTTTAAGCGCCTTAATAAATCCGGTTCTTTTATCGTTAAGTAAAACGTTGCCGACCGTAATTTCGGAACCTTTATGTAAAATGCCGAGCGCGATAAAAAACGCGGCGCTGCTGAAATCTCCCGGGATACTGATATTAAAAGGCTTTAATTCGCCCCTGCCGCGCCCTTTAACGGTTATAAGACTGCCGCCGCTAACGGGAACATCGACATTAACCGGATACCCCTGAAGTTTTAATAAATTTTCCGTATGGTCTCTCGTCTCTTTTTTTTCGTATATTACCGTATCCCCTTCGGCAAAAAGAGCGGCAAGCATAACGCAGGATTTAACCTGCGCGCTCGGAACCGGAACTTCGTAAAAAATAGATTTTAAGCCTCCGCCGGAAATTGCGAGCGGCGGATAAGCATTTTTATTGCGTCCGGTTATTTTAGCCCCCATAAGGCTTAAAGGCTCGATTATACGCCGCATAGGTCTGGAATTAAGGTATTTATCGCCGGACATTACCGAGAAAAAATCGTTCCCTGCAAGTATTCCCGCAAGGAGCCTCGTGAGGGTGCCTGAATTAGCCGTATTAATAACCGATTCAGGCTCTTTCAAGCCGTAAAGCCCGGCGCCTTCGATTACGAAATCTTTTGGCGAGCCGTTTAAATTTTGTTTTTTAATATTTATGCCGAGTTTCCTGAATGCCGCGACGGTCGCCAGATTGTCTCTGGATAAAGATAAATTGGATACGCGGGATTTTCCGGCGGCTAAGCTTCCGAGCATAACAGCCCTGTGGGATATAGATTTATCGCCGGGAACTTCTATCGCCGCGCTAAATCCTTTTGAAAGCCCTTTAATTAAAATTTTATCCTGTTTAAATTCCAATAAATCTTTCGTCAAATCCCCGCCTCTTTCCGCTCTCCGCAAATTTTCTTCAGATATGAGCTTAAACCTTCTTTATCTCCCGTTTCTATAAATCCTTTCATTATATTTGCGGACGCTATAAAGTCTTCTAAAGAAGCAATAACGTTTGCGCCGTTCATAAGAAATATATCCGTCCATAATTCGGCGGAGGAAGAAGCTATTCTGGTAGAATCCTTAAAACCGCTCCCTATAAAACCTTTAAACTCCGCAAGCCCTCCCGCATTTTCATTTTTATTTTTATCGGAAATATAAGACAGCGTCGTATCCGACAGCAAAAAAGCTATAAGGTGGGGAAGGTGGCTCGTGTATGCGGTTATATCGTCATGCATT
>JAJXXD010000209.1 GCA_021781285.1 bacterium
TATTACCCTTTGTTACAAAAATTTAACGGAAACTTAACGCAATTGTAATATTTAATGCATTATAATAATTTCATACTGTAAGCTGAAGTACCTCCGTCTCACGCTTTCCAATACCTTCGGTTATCTTAAAATATGATGCCGGGGGTATTTTTATTGACATTTTGCTCTAATCGTATTAAATTAATTAATCAAATTATGTAAAAAAAATCAGCCGGAGGCGCGATATGATGCATCTTTCCTTTTTTCATGCCCTTATTCTTGCAGTTATTCAGGGGGTTACGGAGCTTTTCCCAGTTTCGAGCTTAGCCCACGGCGTTATAATTCCAGCCATTTTGGGGTGGAAAATAAACCGGCAGGCTGAAGGTTTTCTGCCTTTTTTGGTAGTTCTTCATCTCGGAACGGCTCTTGCGCTCCTTATATATTTTTATAAAGACTGGATTAATTTATTTAAAGGATTTTTTACCGGTTTAAAAAATAAAAACCTCAATGCGAACGAAGATTCAAAAACTTTATACCTGCTTGCGCTTGCGACCGTTCCGGCGGGATTAATAGGACTTTTGTTCGTTCATAAACTGAAAAAACTATTCGGTATTACGTCTATAGCGGGAGTTTTTCTTATGGTAAACGGCGTCATATTATATCTCGGCGAGAAGCGTAGAAGAAAACAGGGCATAGCAAAGATTTCCGATATGACTATTACCGCCGCCCTTATTATAGGGGCATTTCAGTCGTTTGCGTTGATTCCGGGAATATCCCGCTCCGCGATAACCATGGTTGCCGCGCTTTATTTAGGCTTTAAGCATGAATATGCCGCAAAATTTTCTTTTCTTCTGGCAACGCCTATTATTCTTGCCGCCGGACTTTTAGAAGTACCGAAGATGCTCAAACTGCATATGTTTCATTTTACGGCGGTTTCTATAGCAAGCGGCTTGGTCGCCGGTATTGCCGCATATTTGAGCGTTTACGCCCTTATGAAATATTTTAACAAATACGAAATAAACGCTCTTTACCCCTTTGCTTTTTACTGCATAATTTTCGGCGCTTTCGTTCTTACCTACAGGTTTATTTAATTAAAAATTATATTATTTTATATTTCAATTGTGATATAATATTAATTTTCAATAAAATTTTTACTAAGAATACCGGCTGATGGAAGATTTTTTAAAAGATTTTGCGAAGCATATTAAACTCGAAAAAAATCATTCTTATAATACGGTTCTGGCATACGTATCCGACGTCAGGGCTTTTATATTATACCTTGAAGAAGAAACATCCGTAAATTCCATGGAAGACGTTACCGAATTCGAGATAAAAGGATATTTAAGCAAGATTTACGAGAGCGTCAAGAAGACGAGTCTCGCGAGAAAAATAGAATCCATAAAATCGTTTTTCAATTTTCTGGAAAAAAAACATATATTAAAACAAAATCCGGCTTTTTTAATAGACCTTCCAAAAGTAGAAAAGAAACTGCCTTTTTTCTTAACGGCGAAAGAGGCTGATTTTTTGCTGAATAATTATTTAGACCTTAAGTTAAAAAAGGATAAGTTAGACGGGATTAAAGGTTATCCGCCTGAGCCCGGCGATTCAATCCCGCTTGCGATACCTGAACCGTTAAGATATTTCGAAGCTCTTAGAAACGACTTGATTTTAGAATTGTTATACGGCAGCGGGTTGAGGGTGAGCGAGCTGATTTTCGTTAAAAAAACAGATTTGGAATTGGAAAAAGGCGGCGGTTATGTAAGAGTTTTAGGAAAAGGCTCTAAGCAGAGAATCGTTCCGCTTACGGAAATTACCGCCAAAAAAATAAAGGCGTGGTCGGGCTGCTTATCCACAATAGGTTTAATCCCGAAAGATGGATATATCATTATCAACAAAAAAGGCATGCATCTTACCAGAAGGACGGTCCACAGGATAGTTAAGGAATCCATGTTAATAACGGGGCAGTTTAAAAACATTTCGCCGCACAGTTTAAGGCATTCTTTCGCAACCAACCTTTTAGACAACGGAGCGGATTTAAGGTCTATTCAGGATATGCTCGGTCATTCCAATCTGGCTACGACGGAAAAATACACCCATTTAAGCATTAAAAAACTTATAGACGTTTACAATAAAGCTCATCCGCTTTCAGGGAAATAAACCGGATGAAAACGGGAATAACGGAAAATAGATTTATATAGTATTCGATTAATTAATATTTATTATTTGGATTTTCAGTTTAAATTAAATACGGGAGAAATAGATTAATGGATAACGGCAATAGCGAAGGAATAAAACTTCTGGGAACGACTATCATAACCGTCAGGCGCAAGGGACGGGTAGTTGTAGCCGGAGACGGTCAGGTTACGCTCGGAAATACTATTATGAAGCATAACGCAAGAAAAGTAAGACGGCTTTACAACGATAAAGTGATAGCCGGATTTGCCGGAGCAACCGCCGACGCTTTTACTCTTTTCGAGAAAATGGAAGAAAAACTTTCCAAATACAACGGAAGCGTTAAAAGGGCGAGCGTAGAACTTGCCAAAGACTGGCGGACCGATAAAATATTGAGGCGGCTGGAAGCTATGATGATAGTAGTCGATAAAACCGATTCTTTCGTAATATCGGGAGCCGGCGACGTTATAGAACCCGATGAAGATGCTTTGTCCATCGGTTCAGGCGCTCCTTATGCGCTGGCATGCGCGCTCGGTTTGCTGGAAAAAACGGATTTGAGCGCAAAGGAAATAGCGGAGTATTCGATGAAAACGGCTGCCCGCATCTGCATTTATACTAACGAAAATATAATAACAGAGGAGATATAATAATAGATATGGCAAATAAAACGTCGATAGGCAAAGTTAATGCGAACGGGGCTAATGGGGCAGGCAAAATAGATGTTCTTACGCCGAAAGAAATAACTAAGGAACTCGACAAATACGTTATAGGGCAGGACAAGGCTAAAAAATCCGTTGCCGTAGCGTTAAGAACGCGTTTCAGAAGAAACAACGTTCCGGATGAAATAAGAGAAGACATAGTTCCGAAAAATATCTTATTAATAGGCCCCACCGGCGTAGGTAAAACCGAAATAGCAAGGCGTATCGCCAAACTTTCCGATTCCCCTTTTATAAAAGTCGAAGCGTCAAAGTTTACGGAAGTCGGCTATATGGGACGCGACGTCGAATCTATGGTTAGAGACCTTGTAGAAACAGCTTTTATAAACGAAAAAGCTAAAGAAACCGAGCAGGTTATCGACAAAGCCAAACAAAATGCCGAGGAACTGCTTTTAGACCTTCTTGTAGCTCCACCTCCCAAAGTTTCCAAGAAAAACGGAGGACAGCCGCCGGCCGGAGGAGCGGAAAAAACCAGCTACGCCAATACAAGGGAAAAATTCAGGAAAATGTTTTTAGAAGGAAAGTTAGACGACAGATTCGTAGAAATGGAGGTTAAATCTTCCGCCAGACCTCCGATTCCGGTCATAGAAATATTTTCCCAATCAGGAATAGACGACATAGGGCAGGATTTTAAAGATATATTTTCTAATATCTTCCCGAAGCAGAAAAAAATAGAAAAGGTTAGAGTTT
>JAJXXD010000096.1 GCA_021781285.1 bacterium
AAATAAACGTTAAGGTTATTAAGTACGACGAAGAAAAGCACAGGGTTTCGCTCGGCTACAAACAGCTTTTCGACGACCCATGGCGGAATATAGCGGATAGGCATAAGCCGGGAGATATTATAGAAGGCGTTATTATAAATATTACTGATTACGGCGCATTCGTGGAACTCGACGACGACGTAGAAGGGCTTATACACTTATCGGAAATGACGTGGGAGAAAAAACAGATAGACCCGAAAACTTTTTTAACTAAAGGACAGAGGGTAAAGGTATCCGTCTTAAGCATAGAACCCGAAACGCGAAAATTATCCCTCAGCCTGAAAAGGCTTACCGAGAGCCCGTGGAATTTATTAAAAGATAAATATCCGGTAGGCAAAGTCATAGAAGGCACGGTCAAAAATATATACGAGTTCGGCGTCTCCGTGGAGTTAGAGGAAAATTTGGAAGGCTATGTCAAGCAGAACGATTTTTCGTGGACAAAAAGAACGAAACACCCTAACGAGTTATTTAAAACGGGGGAGAAAATCAGTGCGGTCGTTTTAAGCATAGACGAAGAAAAGCAGAGAATCTATCTGGGAATAAAACAGCTTACCGAAAGCCCATGGTCTCATATTAAAGACAAATATTCCGTAGGCTCGATTATAACGGGAACGGTATCCAATATCACGGAGTTCGGAATATTCGTTCAGCTTGAGGAAGGCATAGAAGGGCTTATCCATAATTCAAAAATTCCGGAGAATTTCATTAAGGAAAACAATGTATCCGCCGGATCCCAAATTAATGCGGAAATAATAATGCTTGACGGCAATGAACAAAAAATCGGATTATCCCTTATTAACGTTGACCAGAATTAATTATGAGCATGAATAAACATCCCTTTTTAAGCGGATTGCTTTTTCTAATCGTATTCATAGGAGTATTCGGTCTATTCATCTACCTGATATTATTTAAATTTCAGTCAAAATCAAGCTATAACGTCGTCAGGGGTTCATCTCATTATGCCGTCGGCATAATAAATCTTACCGGCGCGATAACGAGTTCGTCGGACTTCGTGCGGCTTTTAAACCACTATAAACGGGACGGCGATGTTAAAGCCGTGGTAATCAGGGTAAATTCTCCCGGCGGAGAGGTTGCCCCTTCTCAGGCAATTTACGAACAGCTTATGAAATTCAGAAAACATAAGAAAATAGTGGTATCTATGGATTCGGTAGCTGCATCGGGGGCATATTACATATCTTCCGCGGCGGATAAAATAGTCGCCGAACCGGGGACGCTTACGGGTTCTATCGGGGTAATAATGGAAATGCCGAACGTGTATAAACTTATGAAAAAAGTCGGAGTGTCTTATAACTATATCGTAAGCGGTCCTTATAAAGACATAGGAACTCCTTTTAAGGAAATGACTCCTATGCAGAGAAAAAAAATGCAGGGCGTCGTAATGAACGTTTACGGACAGTTTGTCGAGGCTGTCGCTAAGGGCAGAAATCTCAAGGTTTCTTATGTAAAAAAGCTTGCAAACGGCATGGTATATTCGGGACAGCAGGCGTTGAAATATCGTCTAGTTGATAAACTCGGCGATTTTCAGGATGCGGTTAAACTGGCTCAAAAATTAGCCGGAATTAAGGGTAAGGCTACTTTAATATATCCCGTCAGAAAGCATTCCAACCTGTTTCAATCCGTTATAAAAAGAGCGGTCAAGTCTTTCGTCGATAACATTGGAGGCGCCTCTTTTCTTAAAGGCGTCGGACTTGTTTCATACAACAATATGAGATTAGATTTTTAAAAATTTAATTTAAAAAATGCCGTATGGAAATTATTTATGCACCTTGGCGTATGGACTATTTAGTAAAAGATAAATCTAAGGAAGAATGTGTTTTTTGCGAAGACAGCAAATGTTATGAAGACAAATACGTTCTTTTTAAAGGAAAATATTCATACGTAAAACTAAATACTTTTCCTTATAACTGCGGACATCTTTTGATTATACCTTACGTCCACTCAAAGGAACTCAACGGGATTTCTTTTGAAGCGGGAGCCGAAATAATGAAACTGCTGTCTTTAAGCTGCGATATTTTAAAAAAAGTTTACAGGTGCGATGCCATAAACGTCGGGCTTAATCTCGGCAAAGCGGCGGGGGCAGGCATCGAACAGCATCTGCATTTCCATATAATACCGAGGTGGGAAGGCGACGTTAGTTTTTATACCGTTTGTTCGGAACTGAGAGTCGTCTCGGAAATACTCGACGATACTTATGGCAAACTATCCGGCGATTTTAAAAATATAATCTTGTAAGAGGCGTATATAAATGGTTAAATATATAAACCTCGTTCTTTTGGTCGTTTTTGTAGCCGCAGTTTTAATTTTTACCGCAGAAAATCCCGAGCTTGTCAGCGTAAAATTTTTAGAATTCCGGTCAATCAATCTTCCTATATCGGTGATTGTATTTTCTTCCGCGATAATCGGCATTTTTATAGGCTTGATATACCATTTTTATACCGCTTATAAAACAAAAAGAGAACTGAAAACAAAAAACGAAAAAGAAAAATTATGACCGGTTTGGCGGAATTTGAAAAAAATTCAATCGAACAGGCTATAACCGAAATTTTTTATAGATACGGATACGGAATACCGGCGCAGGATTTACTTAAAAAAATAGGCGTTGTTTCCGAAAATGCGGGATTCGGCGCTTTTTTAATAGGCGGCTTTCCGAGAGATATTATAATATATATTTTAAAGTCAAACCCCGAAACATCTGATAAATTTAAATCTTCCGAAGTTTTTGAATCAAACTCCCGCTTTCTTGATTTAGATATTGCCGTAAAAGGTTCTGCCGAAAAACTTGCCTTTTTAATAAAAGAAAATAAAAATTTAAAATTTAAATTAAATTATTTGAAAGCGCATAAGAAATTCGGGACGGCTTCACTGGAGTTTTTAGTAAACGGTATGCCTCTTAAAATAGACCTTGCTTCCCTCAGAACCGAGGTTTATAAAAAACCCGGTATGCTGCCGGAAGTAAATACGGCAAAAGCTGGACTCAAAGACGATATAAGCAGAAGAGATTTTACCATAAATACCGTCGCTTTTTCAATCAACCGCAAAGATTTCCTGAAGATTAAAGATTATTCGTCGGGAATACGCGATATATTAAATAAAAAAATAAGCGTTTTGCATGATTTAAGTTTCATCGACGACCCGACCAGAATGTTCAGGGCTGTTAGATTTGAAAAAAGGCTCGGTTTTAAAATAGACGGCAAGACGCTAAAACTGATAAAAACCGCTTTAGATAAAAATATTTTGGACAATATTTCCGGCAAAAGAATAACCGCGGAATTATATCTTCTGCTGAAAGAAAAAAAGCCGGAGATATATTTCGAGAGGCTCGATAAATTAAATATTCTAAGTTCGATTTACGGCAAATTAAAATTCGGCAAAAAAAATAAAATCGTCTTTAAAAAAATTTCGGCATATTTTAACGAACCGGATAAAGCGGACAAGATAAGAAGGGTTTGTAAAGATATAGACATTAACATTCT
>JAJXXD010000136.1 GCA_021781285.1 bacterium
AGCAAAAAGATGTCGAAATCCCTCGGAAATGTCGTTGACCCGGTATCGTTGATTAATAAATTCGGTCCGGACGCGCTCAGGTATTATCTTTTAAGCGAAATCACCCTCGGTTTGGACGGCGACTTTAATATCGATAATTTTGTCGTGAGATACAACTCCGGACTTGCAAACGACCTTGGAAATTTAGTTTCCAGAACCGCCGCAATGTTAAATAAATATACGGGAGGGACGGTTCCAGGAGGCGGCGTCTCCGAAGACGGGGCGGTTTTGAAAGCCGCTTACGACATTTTAAAGGATTTAGACGGCAGATACGACGATTACGATTTTGCAAAGATTTTAGAAGATATATTCAGGTTTATAAACATCCTGAACAAATATATAAACGATTCCGCGCCATGGAAATTAAATACGGAAGACCCGGAAGAAAAAACGAATTTGTTGAAAATATTGAAGACCGCCGCCGTTTCTATTTATTATATATCTTATCTGATTTACCCGTTTATGCCGGAAACGTCAAGAAAAATTAACGGCATATTAAATATCGAGCCGTTCGATTCAGCCGGTTTTTCGGCTCGTCCCGAAGATATGGCGGATAATTGCGGGAAACTATTTAAAGACGGATGCCGCATATCGGAAAAAACCGAGATCCTGTTTCCAAGAATAAAATTTGAAGAATAAAAATGATTGATTCCCACTGCCATCTTGAAATGCCGGAGTTCGATTCCGACCTTAAAGACGTTCTTGCGAGAATGTCGGAAAACGGCGTGACGCATGCCGTTTCAATCGGTTCTTTAGCCCAAAACGAAAGGATTGAAAAAACTATCGGGATAGCCGGTTTGCACGATAATATTTATACCACCCTCGGGGTTCATCCTAAAAGCCCTTATAAAGACCTTGAAGGCATATCGGAACTGTTCGGAAAATATTATTCAAAAAATAAAAAAAAGATTGTTGCGGTAGGAGAAATCGGGTTAGATTATTTTTTACCCGGCATTTCAAAAGAAGATTTTGAAAAAATTAAAATTAAACAGAAAGAATTATTTAAGTTTCAGCTTAGGCTTGCCTCGGCAAACAGGCTTCCGGTAATAGTTCACGTAAGAGACGCCTACGAAGACGCAGTAGATATTTTAAAAGAATACGTAAAAAATCCCGACGGTTTTTTCGGCGGCGTTATCCATTGTTTTTCATCCGCCGAACGGGGAATAGCGGACGAATTTTTAAAAATGGGCTTTTTTATATCTTTTTCGGGAAACATAACGTATAAAAAAAACGACGGATTAAGGGCTGTGCTTAGAGAAATTCCAGACGAAAAGATACTCATAGAAACCGACAGTCCATATCTTGCCCCGCAATCTTTCAGAGGGAAAAGGAACGAACCGTCGTACGTTCGCTTTGTTCTTGAAGCGGCAGCGGGAGAAAAAGGCGTCGAAAGGGAAAAATTAGACTATTTAACCGTCCAAAATACAGTTAACCTTTTTTCGCTGGAAGGCGTCGGCGGTTTTTACCCTGCGGTCGCTTATAAAATTAGAAATTCGGTTTACGTAAACCTTACTAACAAATGCACTAACAGATGCACGTTCTGCCCTAAATATCAGGGCGGCAAAACTAATTTTTGCGTAAAAGGGTATAATCTCGAATTAAAAAAAGAGCCGTCGGCAGGCGAAGTAGTCTCATCCGTTTTCCGCTATTATAATTTTAACGAAATCGTATTTTGCGGACTGGGGGAGCCGACCTTAAGGATAGAAATCCTTAAGGAAGCCGCTAAAGCCGTAAAAAATATCGTGGGAGGCATAAAAGTCCGGCTCGATACCGACGGGCTTGCTAATGCCGTTTACGGACGCAATATAGCCGCCGAGCTTGAAGGGCTTATAGACAGCGTAAGCATAAGCCTTAATGCCCAGAATAGCGCTCTGTATAACTCTATTTGCGGTCCGCAGCTCAACGGCAAAGGAATAGATGCCTATGCTTCGGTTCTCGAGTTTGTCAAGGAATCTAAAAAGCATATAAAAAACGTTGCCGTTACGGCAATAGATTTGCCGGACGTAGATATTGCCTACATCGAAGAGCTTGCAAAAAACCTCGGAGTCGATTTTAAGTTGAGACATTATAACGACGTAGGGTAATCCCTCAGGTCCCAAATCCAGATTTAGAAAATATTTAATAAATTCCATTATCCCGTCATTGCGAGAACTCGTCATTGCTTCGCTACGCTCGCAATGACATTATTAAGTAATTCAGGTAATTCATATTTAAAAATTTCTAAATAGGGATTTGGGTCATGTAATTCCGTTTGATTTTTCAACCCCGTTTTGCTAATATAAACCGATAGGAAAAAACATATATGGAAAAAATTTTAGTTTCGGATATAAAGGAAAATCAAAAAGTAGATTCGATATTTCTCGTTAAAAGCAAATCGCAGGCCACCGGAAAAACCGGAAAACCTTATGTTTATTTGAAATTATCCGATAAAACGGGGGAAATTAAGGGCTATATATGGGATAACGCAGAAAAATTAGCTCCTCTGTTCGATACCGGAGACATCGTCAGGGTAAAATCCAAAACTTCGGTATTCCAGAACGAATTACAGCTCGGCATCTCGGAAATAGAAAAAGTCGGGTACGACCTGCTTGATGCGGACGCAATGGCATTGTTCCTCAAATCTTCCAGAAATGATATCGAATCGATGTTTCAAGAACTTAAATCTATTTTAAAAGAAAACTTGACCGATGAATATATCATAAAACTTACCGACAAATTTTTTGGGGACGAAAATTATATAAAACTGTTAAAAACTCTGCCCGCCGCAAAATCAATCCACCATGCATATGTAGGCGGATTACTCGAACACACGCTCAGCATGATAAAAATAGGAGTTTTTCTTTCCGAACACTACATGCGGTATGTAATAAAAGATATTCTTTTGGCTTCGATATTTCTTCACGATGCGGGAAAAACCGAAGAGCTGAGAGTTAAAAACAACGTTACGGAATATTCGGATGAAGGAAGGCTTCTCGGACATATAGTTCTCGGCGCAGATGCCGTAAATAAAAAAATAGCCGAAATACCGGGTTTTCCGGAAAATTTAAAATTGCACCTGCTCCATTCTATAGTATCGCATCACGGAGAGCTGGAATACGGCTCCCCTAAAAGGCCTAAGACGCTGGAGGCTTTTCTTCTGCATTATATCGACAATATGGATTCAAAAGAAAACCAGTTTGCCGATTTTATGGATAATAACAACGCCCAATGGAGCCAGTATTCAAAACCTTTAGACAGATATATGCTTAATTCTAAAATATTTTTAACTAAGGATTGAGCGTTAATAATCCTGCACGGGGAATCTATATTAAAGTATTAAATTCACTTGCTAAAATAATTAATATATTATAACATTTATATTTGTCGCAATATCAGTTTTTTATTTAGAATGATATACTAAGGAGATATTTCATTATGTTTATCGATAATTTAATCGGTTTATTCAGCAACGACCTTGCCGTGGATCTCGGAACGGC
>JAJXXD010000042.1 GCA_021781285.1 bacterium
TTGCAAGAAACATAGTAACTATTAAATTGGAAAACGAAATAGAACTTATTTATTCGTTTGCAAAAAATTACGGCATATCTAAATTTAAGGAAACTTTAGTGGCTATTCAAAAATGCAAAGAGCTTTTAAAGAGCAAGGCCGCTATAAAATCCATTATGGGAATAGAAGGCATAGCGGCATCTTATTTTTTTAAAGCCTTTAAAATGATGCTTAGGGACGAAAATCTGGTTTTTAACCTAAGGCAAAAAAATCCATCGGTAGATCCTATCAATTCATTATTGAGTTTCGGATATACGCTCATTACGAACGAAATATTAAGCGTGTTGATAGGGCAGGGTTTTGACCCGTATATTGGTTTTTTGCACGGTATTAATTACGGCAGACCTTCGCTCGCCCTTGATATAGTTGAAGAATTCAGAAGCGCAATAGACGGTTTTACGCTTAAACTCTTAAACAAAGCTATTTTAACGGAAGACGATTTTATATCGACGCCTGACGGAACATTTTTAAAGCCGAATTCTATGAAAAAATATTTTATCCATTACGATAAACTTATGTCTCCGCCGAATTCCGATGCCGATGCAAATTCTAATTCTAATTTAAAATCAAAAAGGTTATATATTAAAGACAGAGTAAATATGTTGAGGAAATCTGTAATTTATAAAACTGAATACGCAATATCTTTAAATAATGGAAACCAAGGAATATTTCCCGTGCCCGAAAGTAGTATTCTTTCCGATATGTATTAATTCGCCGAGTTTAATGATCCATAAATATTCATAGGGAACGTTTTCGAATGAAATATCGCCAATGAAGCCGCTTAGTTTCATATGAGTTTTTTGCCTGTTTGAATATCTGTCCAACGAATACCATTTTAACGATTTTTTAGAACTTATATCGAGGGATTTTTCGATGTAATAATTGAAGTCTAATTCTAATTCCAATTTGCCTGCGTCATTAATGCAGTGAAAAAAATTAAGATTTGATATTCTTCTTAAAGCGTTTCGAACATATATATGGAATTCCGGTTCGGAAACGAGTTTTTCGTTAAAAATAATCCTCGTCGGGGTTATAAATTTTAAATTGACTAAAAAACGTTCGTCCTTATAGGAATCTTTATATGTAAAATCGTTTATAGAATAATAATTATTTAAAGATTTAAGCTCGTCGTTTTTATAATAATACAATACTTCTTTATCCTTATCGTTTATTATTTTCGTAATTATAAATTTACCTTTCTTCTGCCTGCCTATACCTTCTTTCCCTGCAAGTCCGAAAGAATAAGCAAAATAAGGAAATAAAGAAATCGCCTGACCTATCAGTATTAAAGAGAATTTTATTATCTCATTCTTTTTATAAAAGTTTTTTTGGTCTAAAGGCGGTTCTATTACGTAAGGATGAGGAACGGCTGAGTAGTTTCTTAATTTCAGGGAATTTGAAGGCGGTGGAGAATCGAATATTTTTTTAAACATACAGACTTTATCAAAACTGCATTCCCCGCATTCTCCTGAATGGGATATGCACATAACGTCTTTAAAAATATGTCCGAATACGCCCCTGAAGGTGGAACCCTTATAATCCGGAAGAACTACGTCGTTTTCCGCCTTAATTTCAAAGTTAAATTTTGCCGCTTTGAAATCTTTAAATATTTTTTTGATGTCAGATAAATTATTGTCCGGCATAAACTTACTATAGCATATTTTACGTTTTTGAAAAACAACATTGTTTTGTATCGATTAATGGCAGGTTCGGGCTTATAATTGTTGCAAAAGATTTCCAATAATATATAATTTAAATAAATATGAAAACAATTTTAGTAAGCATTGCGGGTTTAAGTCCTCAAATAATTACCGAAACCCTATACTACTATTTAATCGAGAGAAAACCGCCAATATGGATTAACGAGGTAAAGGTTTTGACGACTTATCCGGGAAAACAAAAAATAATGGAAACACTTTTAGATAAAAATAATGGAAAATTTTATTCATTCTGCAAGGATTACAATATAAACCCTAAAGATATTAAATTCGATGAGAGTTCCGTTTTAGTTCTTGGCGGAGATGCGCCTATAGAAGACATTATTTCAGATAAAGACAGCGCCGAAACAGGAAACGAAGTAGTTAAATTTACGAAAGAAATTTCGATGATTCCCGATTCAAATTGCATTTATTCTATAGCCGGAGGCAGAAAGACTATGACCGCTTATCTGTCGCTTGCCGCTCAATTATATGGAAAAGACGATGACGTATTAAGCCATACTTTAGTCAGTCCCGATTTTGAATCAAACCGGGATTTTTACTATATCCCCCCGGAAAATAAAGAAATGGAAGTTAAAGATACATTTGGGAATATCATAAAAACTTTAAATACTAAAGACGCAAAAATATATTCTTCCGAAATAGTTTTTTTAAAATTAAGGAAGTTTTTGAATACTAAAGACGATTTATTTTATGACGATTTAGTCGGCATTGCCCAGAAAAGAATAGATTTTTGTGGAGACAAAATAGTTGCTTTCGATATAAAAAACACCTCGGTGCTTTTAGGGAATAAGAAGGTAAAACTTCGCCCGATAGAAATATGCATATATTATCTGTTTTATTATTTTAAAATTAAATGTAAAAATGATTTTTGCGGAGACTGCACCGATTGTTATCTTTCCGTAAACGACCTTTCCTCCGATGATAATATCAAGATTATTTTAAATGTTTACGAAAAGATTTATTCTAAAAACAGCGGTCATTTTGAGAGACTTTCAGAATCTTTCAAAAATCAGAATAAAGGCAATGAATTTTTTATGCAGAATGTTTCGAATATCAATAAAAAACTTAAGAAACATCTAAATGCTTTTGAATATCCGGTTTACAGAATATCTAAAACCGGAAATTACGGCAAAAGATATGGAATATTTGTCGATAAAAGAAATGTTAAGAGGGAAACTTTATATGGTTGAGATAGACTTGTCTTTGAATAATGAAGAGATATATAAAAATGTAAAAATCGAAAGTTTTGGCGGCCGCAAATCTTTTGAGATAAATCAAGAAAACCTTGATACGATTGGTAAAAATATTACCGAATATATTCGGCGCTTAAAAGAAACGTTTAAAACAGATAAAGCCGCAAGTCGGCAGGAGCATGGGCAGGATTTAGCGGATTTTAACGATTCGGTTACATTGACCGGCGCAACCGCTATTCCGGTCTATCTTGTTGCTTTTCATATAGTTGTCCACAGTTTTCATGAAGTCAGATATAAAAACGAAATGTATGACGTTATAGCGGCTAAACACTAATAAAACTTATGTTTAAAAAATTTAATAAAGATTATTTTATTTTAGCCGGATTATTGTCGGTTTGGCTAATTTTAATCGGAATTGCAGGAAATTATTTTACCGATATTATAGATAATTATTTTAAGAATACCTTGTCTATATTGTTAATAAAATTATTTATTATGTCAGTCTTGCTTTTACTGTTCATTTCTTTTTTATATATAAAAAAGAAAAGGTTTAAGTTTTACGCATTATCCAACGAAGCATTGATGGAAAACGACAGCTTTAAGGCCGTTATTCTGCCCATATCTATTCCTTCCAAAATTATTATTATTAATTTTTCGTATATCGATAATAATAACGAAGAGAGATATTTAAAAGATGAAGATATTAAAAATATTAATTTATTAGGCGACGTTTTAGATTTAGTGAAGCAGAAAAATATAAAAGAAATTTATTTAGATGTAAGAAATTCCGAGAAAGATAACGGCAATACTAAGTGCTTAATTTTTTCTAAAAACAACGAAGATGAAGTAGAAAAAAATAAAAGATTTATAAACTGGTTAAAAGAAATAAGGCAAATTAAATGGAACTGGGCGGTGCAATTACTGATAATCGCAAAAAATTCAAAATCGTTAGAACACATCAGGCTTATATGTACGGAAAATAATATAGATAAAATATATATTTTAAAATTTATAATTATTTGCCTATTGAATAAATTTGGCGAAAATGAGGGCATAATCGCTCATAAAATCAAAAGTTTCGAGAATTTTACTATTCTTTCCGAACTTGTGGAAAAGATAGAAGAAGACTTTGAAAACAGGTATAATTTTAAAGATAAAGAAATAGCTTTCGATATAACCGGCGGAACTAAGCCGGTCAGCGTTATAGGAACATTTTTTACCTTAAAATCAAGGACTCCCATATTATACGTAAGTCAGGAAGATGAGTTCGGCAAAATACTGCAAATAAATGCGATTATTAATATCGAGCCGCCGGAGTAATGAACTGTTACCTGTCGGCAATAACTTCTTCCACGGGCGACGAAGTTTTGTCGGGCATAAGATAGCTCTTTATATCCACGACGTTTTCGGGGCTGTTGCCCTTCACGGAAAGAATTACGTAAGAATAGAAAGGCCATGAAGCGTTTATATCGAAGCTCGAGGGGATTGCGGGATGGTTCGGGTGGGTATGGTAAAATCCTAGTATATCAAGATTTTCTTTCATACAAAATTTATCCATTTCCAAAATATCTTTGGGTTCGATTTCAAAGCTGTCCCATGTAATTTTTCCGTAGCGGTTTTCGGCGGGATACGCTTTTACGATAATCTTGTTTTCTCCTTCGATTTTTCCAAGAAGTCCGCCGCATGCTTCATACGGGAATATTTCCGCCGCATGTTTTTTGATTATTTCGAACTCGTTTTTTGGAATTATAATTGCCATAATGTTTTTTACCGTAACTCGGCAAAGACTCTCGTAGAAAGATATCTTGACCCGGTGTCGGGAAGCGCCGTAGCGAAATTTCCTTTATATTTTTCCGCAAGCTTACTGATGCCGTAAACATTTGCCCCGGAGGAAAATCCGCATAAAATCCCTTCTTCTCTCACGAGCCTTTTAAGCATCGCGTAACTGCCTTCGGTATCGACTTTTACAAAATCGTCTATTATTTTATCGGCGTCGAATCCTTGAAAATTTAGGGAATAGTTATATTTCCAACCTTCTATTCCGTGCATTTCATTATCCGGCACTACGGCGATAATTTTTATTTTATCGTTATATTCTTTAAGCCTTTTGCCTATACCAAGTATCGTCCCGCCGGTGCCGATGCCCGTAGCGAAATAATCGATGTTTCCGCCGGTCTGCTCAAGAAGTTCTAGCGCCGTCGTTTCATAGTGGGCTATCGGATTATAAGGATTATTATACTGGTCCGGCATATAATACATATTTTTGCCGCCCCTTTCATATTCTTCCATCGCCCGTTTTATCGCTCCGTCGTGGCTTTCTTCCGCAGGGGTAAGAATCAATTCTGCGCCGTATAAGCGCATTATTTTCTTTCTTTCTTCGCTCATATTGGAAGGGGCGTAAATTTTGACTTTAATGCCGAGAAACGCGCCTATCATCGCGTAAGAAATACCGGTATTGCCGGAAGAGGAATCTATTATGGCAGCCCCGTCTTTTATCAAACCTTTTTCCACGGCATTTTTGAGCATATACAGCGCAGGCCTGTCTTTTACGGAGCCGCCCGGATTAAGCCCTTCGAGTTTTGCGTATAGCTTTGAACCGGAAATGACCGGATTAATTATTTTGTTCAACAGAACCGCTCCGGTGCCGCCGATATTCGATAATAAGTCATTTTTTTCCATCTTTTTCCACGATAATTTCGTAATCGGTATCGTTAATTTTATTGATGGATAAAACTTTATGCCCCTGTTCCTCCATAGAACGGGGGACATTTCTTATGGCGGGTTCGTAGTCCACTATTACTCTTAAAATTTCGCCTTTTTTCATCTTTTCTAAGGCAAGCTTCGATTTTACGAAGGTAAAAGGGCATATTTCGCCTTTGATATTCAATTCGCTGTTTTCTTTATATTCGGACATTTAATTTGCACTCCCGCAATTATTTGCGATTATTTCAATTTTTAAATTCGCACAGGTCGCCGTATTCGATTAATTCAAAAACCGTCGGATTTTCGCCGCATAATGGACAGGTTTTATCCTGCCTGAGTTTCATTTCGGTAAATTTCATATCGAGGGCATCGTATATCAGAAGTCTTCCGTTTAAAGTTTGTCCAACGCCCAGAATTATTTTTATGGCTTCGTTTGCCTGAATTGCGCCTATTACTCCGGGGAGAACGCCTAAAACTCCGGCTTCCTGACAGCTCGGAACGAGTCCCGCAGGCGGAGGAGTCGGGAAAAGACATCTATAGCACGGACCTTCTTCCGGCAGAAATACCGTCGCCTGCCCGTCGAAGCGGAAAATAGAACCGTAAACTAAAGGCTTTTTCATAAAATGGCAGGCATCGTTTATTAAATATCTCGTCGGAAAATTATCGGTTGCATCTACGACCACGTCGTAATCTTTTATTATATCTTTAATATTGGCGGCATTAATGCCTTCTTTATACGTTACGACTTTTACGTCCGGATTGATGCGCGCTATGGAATCTCTCGCGGAATCGACCTTGTACCTTCCGACGTCCGCCGTTCCGTGCCATATCTGCCTTTGAAGGTTGGATAAATCAACGGTATCGTAATCTACTATTCCGAGAGTTCCTATTCCCGCCGCTCCGAGATAATATCCGCAGGGAGCGCCGAGCCCTCCGGCTCCGATAAGAAGGACTTTCGACGAAAGCAGTTTTTCCTGTCCTTCGCCGCCGACTTCCGGCAGTATTATATGTCTTGCGTATCTTTTTATTTGCTCTTCGCTGAAATTCAAATTTGTATCCTCCGTATAAAATCTCTATTCAACTACGTCGAGAACGATAGGTTCTACCGTTACGCCTTTTGATTCCAAAAACTTTACCGCCTTTTCGATATCTTTGGATTCCCCTTCAAGTTCTATCGCGATTATTCCGATGTCGTTGGATATGCTGGCGCTTCTGATATTAGTAATAACGTTATAGTTTTTACCGACAAGATAAATTAACGGTTCTTTAATTACTTCCTGCGGATAGTTAAGATAAAACTTTTTTTTTTCGGGCGCGCCGCCTGCGATTGCCGGAATTATGGAAATAGTATCGCCGTCTTTGACTTTTGAATTTATGTTGTCGATAAACCTGATGTCTTCATCGTTAAGATATACGTTTACGAATCTTCTGACCTGGTCGTTCTGTTCGCATATCCTTTCTTTAATTCCCGAAAAATTTTTTTCCAAATCGTTTATGATTTCTATTATGTTGGAACCGTTTGATTCTACTTCGGTTTTGCCCCCCGTTAACGTTCTTAACGGCGTAGGTATTCTAACTTTTATAGGCATTTGAAATCCTCCTTATTTTTTTATTATGTTATTTAATTTTATTTCTTTCTTTTAATTTTTGATAGAACCCCCTCGAATTCATCGAGATTTGCTTCGATAACCGGCGCTTCTTTCAACTTTCCGTTTAAGGCTTCGAGGGTTTTAAGCCCGTTTCCGGTGATAGCCAGCACGGTAGTTTCGTTTTTATTGATATACCCTTTTTCGATAAGTTTTTTTGCGACCGCAACCGTAACTCCGCCGGCAGTTTCGGTAAATATGCCTTCGGTAGCCGCCAGCAATTTCATGCCTTCTACTATTTCTTCGTCGGTTGCGTCTTCGCCGTATCCTCCGGTTTTACTCATAAGGTCGGATGCATAGTAGCCGTCCGCAGGGTTTCCTATTGCAAGGGATTTTGCTATAGTGTCCGGCGTCCTGACCGGTTTTATAAACTCTCTTTTTTCTTTGACCGTAGCGGTTATAGGGTTGCATCCGGTAGCTTGGGCTCCGAAAATTTTAGTATGCGGTTTTTCCTTAAGCAGACCGCAGTAATCGAATTCGTCTATAGCCTTTCCTACTTTGGTAATTAAAGACCCTCCCGCCATAGGAACTACGACGTTGTCCGGAGCTTTGAATCCTAACTGTTCCAGCATCTCGAAAGTAAGGGATTTTGACCCTTCCGCATAATATGGTCTTAAATTGATATTTACGAATGCCCAGCTGTGTTTTCCGGCGATTTCCGTGCAGAGCCTGTTAACCTTGTCGTAACTGCCGTTAATTTTTACAAGATTAGTATCATATATGAGAGTTCCCAATACCTTTCCTATTTCAAGGTTGGACGGTATAAATACGAAACTTTCGTAGCCGGAAGAAGCCGCCAGAGCCGCAACGGAATTGGCAAGATTTCCGGTAGAGGCGCAGGCCACGGTTTTAAAACCGAATTCCCTTGCCTTTGCTATGGCTACCGAAACGACCCTGTCTTTAAAAGATAAAGTAGGAAAGTTCACGGCATCGTTTTTAACGTATATTTCTTTAACGCCGAGAGCTTTTGCAAGGTTATCGGCTTTTACGAGCGGGGTATATCCCACATTTTTACCTATTTTTATTTCTCCTTTTATAGGAAGAAGTTCCTGATACCGCCACATATTTGCATCGCGCGATTTTATTTTATCCCTCGTTATTTCCTTTTTTATTTTATCGTAATCGTAATCCACTTCCAGCGGACCGAAACAATAATCGCAAACATAAAGCGGACTATCCGGATATTCCTTGCCGCATTCCCTGCACTTCAAACCTTTTACGAACATTTTCTCTCCTTATCTTAATCTTATTTTATTTTTATTTAAGCCGTAATAACAAAAAACCTCTTCTTCCTGTGAATACGGAAGAAGAGGTTTTTAAAAACTCTTTTCTTCTTATCTTCCAGGAATAGACCTGCGGGAATTAGCACCGATTTTAATTTATTATCGGTTGCTGCGGTTTCAAAGGGCCCGTCCCTCTACCGCTCTTGATAAGAACCTTATAAACTTGATTTTAATTTTAAAAAAACAGATAAATAATACCGACTATTATTATATAGTATAAATTTAAATAATGTCAAATAAAAAAATAAATTTCTATCGGCAATTTTGGGTTTGATGTTTATATTGAGTAAAAATTAAATTACAATTATAATAGATGTGGCTATGAAATCAAAATTAAAGTTGCCGTTTTTACTATTTTCCGTTTTTATGCTTGCCGCCGCGCTTTCCGGTTGCGTCCCTTATATAATAGGCGGGAATTATTCGGGCGGCTCATCATACGGCCGTCCCCCCGGATATTATCCGCCTAAGCAGATTTCACGCAATGTAGAGGTCGGAGTCGCTTCCTGGTACGGACCGGGTTTTCAGGGGCGGAAGACGGCAAGCGGGCAAATTTACAATATGTATGATTTGACGGCGGCTTCATTGACGCTTCCTTTAGACAGCTATGCTTACGTTACCGACCTTCAAAATCACAGAAGCGTAGAAGTATGCGTTAACGACAGGGGGCCGTACGCTGACGGAAGGATTATGGACCTTTCTTATGCCGCCGCAAAGGCGCTTAATATGGTCGGACCCGGCACGGCATTAGTAAGGGTGCAGTATCTGGGACCGAAGCAGGTGCCTCTATCCGAATGTAGAAGATACGGCGGTAAAAGCCGCCTGAATGTTTATCGGAGCGTAAAATATATTCCTCCGGCATCCGGCTATACTCTTCAGTTTGCGGCATATACCGTAAAATCTAAAGCGCTGAATAAAATAAAAGATGTTAAAAAACTTGTTCCGGGGGTTCATCTTGCGACAAAAAATGTAAAAGGCATATTTTATTACAAAGTCGTATTCGGCAAATTTAAAAACCTGAAAGCCGCTTACAATTTTGCCAAAATTATAGCAGGATACGGATATAACGTTTATATAACCAAGAACTAAAAATAACTACAAATAAAATCATTTAAATTTAAATTTATTTATAATAAAATATTAAAATGAAAAAAATAGTCGCGGTTATACCGGCAAGATATAAATCCACAAGATTCGAAGGCAAACCCCTTGCATTAATTATGGGCAAGCCTATGATAAAGCATGTTTATGAAGGCGTTATAAAGTCGGAATTACTGTCCGACGTTATAATAGCTACGGAAGACAGAAGGATATACGACGTATGCAGGGATTTCGGCGCGAATGCGGTTATGACCAAAGACACGCATCAAACCGGCACAGACAGGATAATAGAGGCTGTAAGCGGCATCGATGCGGACATCGTATTAAACGTTCAGGGAGACGAGCCTTTAGTGAATTTGGAAATAATAGAGTCATTAATAAAACCGTTTAACGAAAGCGGCGATATTTCATATACAAGCGTAAAAACCCCTATTTACTCTTATGAAGAATTTATCGACCCCAATAACGTCAAGGTTATAGTCGATAAAAATAATTTCGGAATATATTTTTCGAGAAGCCCTATTCCTTACGACAGAGAAAAAGCGTTAACCCTTAAGGATTTTAAAGGTATTTTCGGTTACAAGCATCTCGGTTTTTACGGATACACCAAAGAATTTCTTATGGAATTCGGGAAAACGGAAATGTCTTACTTAGAAAAAAAAGAGATGCTTGAGCAGTTAAGGGCAATAGAAAACGGGCATAAAATAAAAGTAGAGACCGTTAATATTTCTACTATTCCCGTCGATGTTCCGGATGATATAAAAAAGGTTGAAAATTTTATTTTAAAATCTTATAATAGTTAACTTAAATATTTAAAAAATTTTAAATCGAAAGTAAAGGAGCAACCGAAAGATGAAAGAAGGAATACATCCGAAAATTTATCAGGCAAAGGTAAAATGCGCCTGCGGCGAGGAATTTGTTACCGGCAGTACGGTCGAAGAAATTCATGTCGATATATGTTCTAAATGCCATCCGTTTTATACGGGCAAGCAAAAATTTATCGACAGCGCAGGAAGAATCGATAAATTTAACAAAAAATACGCCAAAACAAATAGCAGTAAAAAATAAGAATTTTATAATATTTCCTTATATGTTTGAATGGTTAAACTTATCAATTACACTTCTAAACCGGAAATCACCATCGCGACGGCGGCGAGACTTTGCTACAGTTCTTACGGCATCGCAAAGATAGAAGCCGATTTTAACGACGGCGAAAAAGGCTTAGAAAAAGCAAGGAAATTAATTAAAAGAATCAGGACTTCCGGACACGAATCCGTCCTCGAGCATTCTAATTTTACCTTCGGCGTAGAGAAACTTTCAAGAAGCGCTTCGCATCAATTAGTAAGGCACCGCATCGCGTCATATTCCCAGAGAAGCCAGCGTTATGTCAAAGAAGAGAGCCCTAAGTATGTCGTCCCGGACTCCATAGCCGGGGACGAAGAACTTTCGGCGAGATACAATAAAATGTTGGCCGATATTTTTTCGCTGTACGGCTATTTTTTAGAGAAAGGCGTTCCTGCCGAAGATGCCAGATATCTGCTTCCCAACGCAACCGAAACCCAGATTATTTTCACCATGAATGCAAGGGAGCTTTTGCACTTTTTCAGACTGAGAGGGTGCAATAGGGCGCAGTGGGAAATCAGAGCCGTGGCGCAGGAGATGTTCAAACTTGTTTATCCTATCGCTCCGTCCGTTTTTTACGGCGCCGGTCCGGCATGCGTCAGGGGAAATTGCGGAGAAGGAGAATTTTCCTGCGGAAAACCGTCGGAAGTCAGAATGTCTTGGTTAAAAGGCGGTTTTGACTTTTGAAAGAGTCTGGATGACCGCGTATGCGGTAATCAAAATTTTCATACTTTTTAAAGGTGCGTCGTTAAATGCTTGATGAAAATCTCATAAAAAAGGCTCTTGAATTATCCGAAAAATCAAAAAATTTATATTCGCGGATACAGGAAGAAAGCTCAAAAGGATTCAGCGCGGAAATAAAAGAATTATCCAAGCAGTACAATCTGATAAAAAAGACGGCGGAACAATTTTCGGAATATAAGAGAACCGAAGCGGAAATAACGGACCTGGAGAAATTAGTTAAATCCGAGTCCGATCAGGCATTAATAGATTTAGAAAATGAAGAAATAAATTCTCTAAAAAATAAAGTTTCTGAATTGGCGGAAGAAATTAAAGATTTTTTCTTTCCGAAAGAAAATCTTCAGGACAAAGACATTTTGTTGGAGATAAGAGCCGCAACGGGTGGAGAAGAAGCGGCTCTTTTTGCGCTCGACCTTTTTAAAATGTACAATAAATATGCTTTAAACAAGAACTTTAAGTTTGAGGCTATTTCATTAAGCCCTTCATCTTCCGGAGGTTTGAAAGAAGCCATCGTATCGGTAAAAGGTAAAGATGCATACCGCCTTTTGCAATACGAAAGCGGAGTACACAGAGTGCAGAGGATTCCAGCCACCGAAACGCAGGGAAGAGTCCATACTTCGGCGGCAACGGTAGCCGTTATGCTCGAACCGGAAGAGGTCGATCTTAAAATTAACAATGAGGATTTAAGAATAGACGTTTACAGGTCTTCCGGACACGGCGGGCAGAGCGTAAACACTACGGATTCCGCGGTAAGAGTTACCCATATTCCTACCGGACTTGTAGTTACCTGTCAGGACGAGAAATCGCAGCACAAAAACAAAGCAAAGGCGTTAAGAATATTAAGGTCCCGCATTTTAAGCAGGATAGAGGCGGATAAAAAAAGCATAGAGGCGCAAAGCAGGAAAAATATGGTCGGAAGCGGAGACAGGAGCGAAAAAATAAGAACGTACAATTTTCCTCAAGGCAGAATTACGGACCACCGGGCCGGAATAACCATACATAAGCTGGCTTCTTTTATGGACGGCGCTTTAGACGAACTTTTGATGCCTTTAGCGGATTATTTTGAATCTCAAAAACAATTACAATAATAATTTAAATGAAGTTATGTCCGTTTACGAATTGATTAAAATGGGCGAAGCCCGTCTGAGAAATGAAAATATTCCGAATCCTTTTAACGAGTCGGCGGGCATAATGAAGCATGTTTTAGGGAAAACCATAGAAGAAGTCATTATTTCTTATAACGACAAAATTGCCGGAAGTAAAATAAATCTATTCGAAAGATTAATCGAAAGAAGAGGCGGGAGAGAGCCTTTTGCTTATATCGTAAACAAAAAAGAGTTTTACTCTTTGGATTTTTTTGTCGGCAAATCGGTTTTAATACCGAGACCCGATACCGAATGTTTGGTAGATGAAGCATTAAAAGAAGTAAAAAGGCTTTCAGGCGTATTAAAAAAGAAAATTTGCATTCTCGATATAGGAACCGGTTCCGGAGCGATTGCGATTTCTATTGCAAAGAATTCTGATAATGTTATAATTTATGCTGCCGATAACAGTATCAGGAGTCTAAACGCCGCTAAAAAAAATATAATTGCAAACGGGGTGCGGGAAAAAGTTGCGCCGGTTTATTTTGACATTCTTAAATCAAGGTGCGCCGATGCAACTTTTATTAATTCCGGTTTGGGTTTTCATTTAGCGGATTTCGATAATTTCGATATAATTATTTCCAACCCTCCCTATATAGAAACCGGCGAATTAAAAGCGTTGGACGACGATGTTAGACTTTACGAACCGGTTAAGGCTTTGAACGGCGGAAAAGACGGTCTTAAGTTTTACAGAAAAATATTCGATTATGCCGCTCTTAAAACTAAAAAAACCAAAACGCTTATTTTAGAAATAGATTACAGGAAAAAATCGGCAATTCAATCTTTATTTAATGAAAAGTTTAAAAATATAAAATTTAAGAATATAGCTTTTATTAACGATTTAAATAATAAAGAAAGGGCGGTTAAAATTACATATGGATAAAATGGTGATAGAGGGAGGCTTTCCGTTAGTCGGGGAGGTTTCCATAAGCGGTTCCAAGAATGCATCTTTACCGATAATAGTTTCTTCGATTATGTTCGACGGTTCGGACAATGAAATCGATAACGTTCCCGACCTTGAAGATATTAAAACGATCAAGAAGCTTCTTATAAGCCTCGGAGCCGAAATTAAAGAATCGGGCGAAGCCGATAAATTAATCATAAACACTTCTAATATCAATAATTACGACGCCCCGTACGACCTTGTAAAAACCATGAGGGCTTCCGTTCTGGTTTTGGGACCTCTTCTTGCAAAATATAAAAGGGCTAGGGTGTCTTTGCCCGGAGGCTGCGCTATAGGCGCAAGGCCCATAGATTTTCATTTAAACGCGCTTAAATTACTCGGCGCTACCGTTGAGGTTGACCATGGATACGTGGATGTTTATGCCGATAAGCTTAAAGGAGCGGTAATAAATTTTCCTATTCCGTCCGTTACCGGAACCGAAAACGTAATTATGGCTGCGACTCTCGCCGAAGGGACGACCATTATAAAAAATGCCGCAAGAGAACCGGAAATCGACGATATGATTGCCGCGCTTAATAATGGCGGAGCAGAGATAAAAAGAACGGAGCCGGCCGTAATTACCGTAAACGGTGTT
>JAJXXD010000072.1 GCA_021781285.1 bacterium
GGGTATGCAAGATGCTCCTCTAAGCAGGTCCGGATCTTCTTCCCATCCCGCGGTATATTTAGCATATAACATTTTATGATGCGGAGAAGCCCATTTTACGTGATGAACGCCGTTGGTAACATATTTGAGTTTATATCCTTCAAATATGTGTTGCGAGACAAACTTGTGTTTTCTGGAAACGGCGACCACGTTTTTTGCATTTTTTATTGCAAGCCACGATAGATTTAATTCGTCTTTCTCTTCCAAATCTTCCCGGTATATATCGTTAAAAACTTTTTCTTCGCAGTATCCTGAAAGCATATCTTTGACGTCTTTCATTTCAAATTTATCGAATGCGGCGGGAATAGGAGTATGAGTAGTAAAAACTACCCTTGATTTTACCCTGTTTAAATCGCCTATATCTTTCATGAGACCCGCGATTAAAAAGGCGGAATGGCTTTCGTTTATATGATATATGAATGGTCTGTAATTTAGCTTTTTTAGCATTTCGTACCCGCCTATGCCTAATATTATCTCCTGTTTAAGGCGGGTTAAGCCTCCTTCTATGTAAAGCCTGTCGCAGATTTTTCTTGTTTCGGGGTCATTTTCAGGGGTGTCGGGCGTTAAAAAATATACGTCTATTTCATTGTCTCCTTTAATGGACTCTACGACATATTTAAAAGCCGTTATCGTAACGTCTTTGCCGCCGAGCGGAATTTTTATTTTAATGTTCGTGGGCTGCATATATTTCTCGATATCCCAATCCTGTGGGGAATCAAGCTGTGTCCCGTCGTTGGATAATTTTTGATTAGTAAAGCCGTTTTTCCACAATAAAGTTATGCCTACCGCCGGAACTTCAAGGTCGGCAAAGCTCTGAAGCGTATCTCCGGCAAGAATCCCGAGTCCTCCGCTGTATGTGGGAATTCTGCTGTCCACGGCGCATTCCATAACAAAATAGGCTATCATAAAGTGATTTCTCCTTGCATAAATAGAAAAATGATTTTGATTTATATTATTACAATTTTCCGCATAAATCAATAACCCGTCTTTACCCAAATCCCGATTTAGGAAATATTTAATAAATGCGCTCGCAATGACGTTAATTCTTTATTTCTTAATATTTTTTACGGTGAGAGCGGCTATGCCGCCTATGATGCAAAGATAGCCCAATGCGGCAAAAACGTCGCCGTATGCGCCTATCAACGAAAATTCGTTGATTACGTAGTCAAAAACTTTAACGGAATTAGACGGATAAAGTATTGCCCTGACGAAAGAGCCGCCGTTTTTTATCAAATCGTCATGCAAAAAATTAATAACGCTGTTAAAACTGTAAAAATTATATTTTATATCCCTCGAATATTGGTTTAAATGATAAATCTGCCTTACCGCCAGCTCTTCTCCCGACCATGCTATCCCGAAAGACGCTCCTATCTGGAATAAAACGTTGTATAGCGCAGAGGCATCCGGTATCTGTTCGAACTTGGCGGAATTGATTACCGTCATCATGACCGGAGCGTTTATTAGTCCTACCCCTATGCCTCTTAGAAACTGGTTATATACTAAAAACGGGATAGACGTTTGCAAAGAAATGCTTCCAAGCGAAAAATTAGATATTGCAAATATGAACATACCGGACAGCATAAGATATTTAGGTCCGTATTTATCGGAAATTTTCCCTGCAACCGGCGACGCGACGGCAACCGCGATAGCAAACGGAGCCATTAAATATCCTGCGTGCATTGCGTTATAATTCAGTATATCCTCTATGAATATCGGCAATAAAAATAAAGTGCTGAAAATTGCCCCCGCCCTTATCATATTTACTAAATTTCCGGCGACGAAGTTTCTTGTTTTAAAAAGCGAGTAATCCATTAAATGCCTTTTAGAAAATATTTCCACTATCAGGAAAAGCATAAAAGATGAGGCGCAAATAAGTTCATTCAGGCGGATTACGGCGGAATCCCATTCTAATGTCTGTCCTTCGTTGAGGACATACAGCAATGTTGCCAGACATATTGCTATAAGAATAAACCCGGCGAAGTCGAACTTTTTTGCAAAAGGTTTTGCAGGTATATCATTTTCGAGCAAGATTAAAGTGCCTAAAAATAGTATTATGCCTATCGGGACGTTAAAATAAAATATCATTCTCCAATCGACGTAATCGACAAAATATCCTCCTATTATAGGGCCGAGAGCCGGAGCTACCATTATGCCGATAGTCCAGACGCCCATAGCCGTTCCTCTTTCGCCGGATTTAAAATATTTGGCGATGAGATTAACCGAAATTGGAATTAATCCGGCGCCACCTACCGCCTGAATTATTCTGAATATTATCATTATCTTGTAAGACGGGGCAAAACCGCAGAATGACGAACCTATTAGAAAAAATATTATCGATACCGCAAAAGGAATCTTAAGTCCGTATTTTTTGCTCGCAAAACTCGTAAGAAGAATAATAATGGAGTAGGTTATAGTGTAGGCGATAATTACCCAGTCTATCGTTATAACGTTGACCCCGAAGTGCGACATCATCTTTGGAAGCGCGACTATGACGATATTTATATCTAATATTGCCATAAAAGAGGCGGTAACGGCTATTGCCAGAACAAGCCATCTATAAAGCCTGTGCTCCGATATTTTATTCATATATTAGATTATTATTCGACGAAGTTTTTTAACTTTCCGATATTTTCTATTTCTATCTCGAAAATATCGCCTTTATTTAAACTGCCGATACCCGAAGGGGTTCCGGTAGAAATTATATCGCCGGGAAAAAGAGTCATAATTCCCGAAATAAATTCTACCAATTCGTAAGGGTTAAAAATTAAATTTGAAGTATTTGAAGATTGTTTTAATTCTCCGTTAAGCCGGCCTTTAATTTGGAGATTGGACGGATTTTCTATTTCCGTTTCTATAAAAGGACCTATCGGCGCAAAGGTATCGAATCCTTTGGCTCTGGTATATTGAATATCTTTTGCCTGCAAATCTCTTGCCGTTACGTCGTTTAAACAGGTATAGCCGAATATATAATCCGCCGCTTCTTCCTTCTTAACGTTTTTTGCGGTTTTTCCTATGACGGCCGCCAGTTCCGATTCGTAATCGACCCTTTTTGAAGCGCCAGGTTTGACGATAGTTCCAAGATGGGGAATAATGCTCGAGTTTGGTTTTATAAAAATCAGAGGCTCTTCCGGCAGTTTTTTCTGCATTTCGGCGGCATGGTCTTTATAATTTAATCCCACGGCGACGATTTTAGTAGGGCGGATAGGAGGCAAAAATTGAAGTTCGTCCAGCTCGTACTGTCTTCCGGTATATTTATATTTAATGTCGGTAAAGTCAAAATCTTCAATTATATTGATGAACGTTTTATCTTTATCCGTGGAAAGCGTTCCGTAATATTCCTTCATTTCTCCGGTTTTGTGCCTGAACCTTCCAAATTTCATTGATAGCGCCCCCTGCGGAAATATGAAATATATATGCGTTATCGGCGTAAGCCGGTTTTATCTTTACTTTATTATATACCA
>JAJXXD010000147.1 GCA_021781285.1 bacterium
TAATCTATAAATATGTTATCATAAATATCAGTTATGTCTTTACTATCCGAACTAATCTTAAGCAAAATCGAAAAAAATAAAAAGCTGGGACTCTATAGAAAAATTCCCGAAATAGGCTTAAAGAAATGCAATCTAAAAACTTGCCCTGATAAAAACATCGATAACGATTTTAATTATAGCACCGGAACCGTTAATCTTGCAACAAACGATTATCTATGGCTTTCTAAAAACGAAAAAGTAAAAAATGCGGCTAAAAAAGCCGTAGATATATATGGAACTTCCGCCTCGTCTTCTTTTTTAATATGCGGCCATTCCGATATACATCGGGAACTCGAAAAAGAATTGTGCGAATTCAAGGGAGGCTATGAAGACTGCATCTTATATCCTTCGGGCTATCAGGCTAATACGGGAATAATCAGGTCTCTTTCGAGCGTTTCTCCTTTAAAAACATTCATAGCTTTTGACGAACTTTCCCATGCATCCATTATAGACGGAGTTATGTCATCCGGCGTAAAATTTAAAAGTTTTAAACATAACGATTTAAACAATCTCGAAAGCATACTAATAAGGCATAAAGACTCTGAAATAAAGTTGGTTATAACCGAGGGTGTTTTCAGTATGGACGGAGATATCCCCGATTTGCCCGGTATTATAAAGATAGCAAAAAGGTACGATGCCTTAAGTATCGTCGATGACGCCCATGCAACAGGAACAATCGGACAAAAAGGGGGCGGGAGTGCAGATTTTCATAAAGTAAAACCGGATATAATCATAGGAACTCTGGGCAAAGCTCTGGCATCAAACGGGGCTTTCGCTATTTCAAACAGTTTAATAATAGAATATCTGATTAATTTCAGCAGAGCATTCATATTTTCTACCGGCATACCTCCCGCATCAGCCGCTTCGGCTCTAGAAGCCTTAAGGTTAATAAAGGAAAACCCCGGAATAATCCAAATATTAAAAGATAACTCCGAATTTGCCCGCAAATATATAAGCGGGTCGGGATTGAACACTCTGAATTCATCGACTCACATAATTCCCATACTAATAGGAGAAGAAGATAAAGCCGTTTTAATAGAAAAAGAATTGTTAAAAGCCGGCATTTATCTCAAGGCGATAAGATACCCCGCCGTTCCTAAAAAAAGCGCAAGATTAAGGCTCGGCATAAATGCGGCGATAAACGGAACAATACTTGAGAATGCTTTAAAAGAAATAGTCGATAAGGTCAAATTGAATATGAACGGTTAAATATAAAATGTATGATGTATGATAAATAAACATAAAGTTAAAAAAAATTTTTCCGAAGCTAAAGATTACGATAATTATACGTCCTATCATAATATAACCCTCAAAATGATATCTCAATCTATAAAAAATTATAATTATGATAAAAGGCGGCTGAATATACTCGATATAGGATGCGGAACGGCGCAGGGATATTTTGCGGTTAAAGACGCCGCCACGGCAAATTCTTTCGATTATTTAGGATTAGACCTTGCCTTTGGACTGCTTAAAGAAGCAAAAAGAAAAATAAGAGGGGTCGGCGATGCGGCGGATAATGCGTGTTTAATTTGCGGAGATGCGGAATCTCTGCCTTTAAAAAACAAGAAATTTGACGTCATATTCTCGAATATGACTCTGCACTGGCTCAACGATGTAGATTGTTTCCTCAATAGATGCAATTCAATATTAAAAGACGGCGGGATTATTATACTGTCCTTTTTAATTTCCGGAACATTAAAAGAATTCGAGGAAAATTTTAAAAGCGCCGCAAATAAAAACATAAAATTCCATAAATTTCCACAGTTAGAATATTTTAAAGAAAAAATAGGCTCGGCAGGATTAAAGACCGACTATTCCGGGACTATAGAATATATAGAAACCGCAGGGTCTTCTTTGCAGCTCCTAAAAAGAATAAATATGCTCGGAGCAAAAAATGCGGTTAACGAAAAAATATGCGGAACGGCTTTATTAAGGAAAGGGCTTATTAATTACGACAAATGTTACCGCAATAGCAATGGAATGGTCTTCTGCACTTACAATATCGCATATCTTACGCTTAAAAAACAATAAAAAAAATAAAAAACCCTGAATAAATTATTAGTTTATTCAGGGTTAAATTTTAACTTAAAACTTTAGGGTTTTGCCGTTTATTTAGCAACCGCAAAATGGTCTCTTCTGTTTATAGCATAGCACACTTCCGTATGCGCCCTGCATAAAGGCTTTTCTTTTCCGTAGCTGATTGTTTTGAGCCTGTCTGCCGCAACGCCGAGGTCTTGAAGATATGCTTTGGCGGCGTTAGCTCTTCTCCATCCAAGGGCAAGGTTATATGCCTCCGAACCTCTCCTATCGCAGTTTCCCTGAATCTGTATAGCTACGTCGGAATTATACTTAAGGTAAATCGCATCCTTTTTAAGTATCATCTTATCAAGCGGGGTAAGGATAGATTTGTCGAAAGCAAAATGAATGTTGTTGGAGTTGGCTTGAATGCTGTAATTTGCAAGCCACGGATACTTTTTCATGTAAGAAGGCGTCTGTTGAGACTGCGGCGTCACTGCGGCGACGGCCGGTTTTTGTGCCGGCGGCAGGGCGCTCGAGGACGTTTTTGTTACTTTTGGGGCGCATCCTGAAAGGACGGCGGAAACGCCGAAAACTAAACCAAGAATAGAAAGACCGATCTTTGTTTTTTTGTTCATCGTAAACTCTCTCCTTAAAAATTAAAATAAGATTAAATTAATTGGCTTTTAAAACCGGATTATCCGGATTAGATAAATTGATTAATTTTTACATAATATATATATATCATTATTTAAAAAAAAATCAATAGTTTTTTTATCTATTTTTTATCTGGAGTTTATCTATATTCTTCATCTTGAAAATTGAAAATTGAAAATTATGCGGTATAGTTTATAAAAACGGATAATAATATAAATCTGGTTTATTAATATAAAATAAAAGAATGGACGGATACAACGATAAAAAAAATATAAATAAAGATTTTTACGTGCAATGGCATTTTATAGACTCATGCAACCTGAGATGCGTCCATTGCTATCAAAACGATTATAATCATAAAGCCCTAGATTTAAATATTTTAAAGGATATATTTCGGAAATTAGATGAAGCGATGGCAAAATGGAAAATGAAATGCTTCGTTTCCCTTACCGGAGGAGAACCTTTTTTGAAACCGGAAGGACTTTTTTATTTAATGGATATGATTGAAAGCTCGGATAATTTCAAAAATATTGCGATTTTGACCAACGGAACGCTTATCGATAATGCACTGATTAAAAAGATTAAAAATTATAAAAAATTAGCCGAGGTTCAAGTTTCCCTCGACGGACACGATGAAGAATCCCACGACGGCGTAAGAGGAGAAGGAACATTTTTAAAAACGATAAATTCTATTAAAATGCTTAAAAATTCCGGAATTAAAACCGCCGTAATGTTCACTCTCCATAAAAAAAATATCGGATCGGCGTCCTATATG
>JAJXXD010000067.1 GCA_021781285.1 bacterium
GCTGTTCGAATATCTCTTTCTGCATAAAATGGGAAAAACCGGTCTTTACCGACCTTGATGCATCCCAGTCTATTTTTGTAACGGTTTTGCCGATTTTTTTACCTTTAAAATTAGTTATATCTAATGTTCCGCCTTGAAAATAAGCTATTTCGGAATTGTTTAAATATATAACCTCGTCGGAATATTCTATAAGCGGAGAGACGTCGCTTGCAAAATAAATTTCATTGCCTTTATGAACCATAACTAACGGAGGTCCGTATTTTACCGCCGCGATGCTTTTTTCGGGCGCATTTAAAGCTAAGACGGCAAAGGCGCCGGAAAGCTCCAGAGCGGTAAGCCTCACGGCTTCGTGAAAAGATTTGCCCTCGTTAATATTATCTTCAATTAAATGGGCGATAACCTCCGAATCGGTAGGGGTAATAAATTTATGTCCTTTTTTTATGAGCCTGTTTTTTAAAGAGGTATAATTTTCTATTATTCCGTTATGGACAATAGCGATGTTTCCGGAACAGTCCATATGTGGATGAGCGTTATCGTCCGTAGGTTTTCCGTGGGTAGCCCACCGGATATGCCCTATGGCGATATTTGATTTTACCGGCTTGATACAACTGAATTCCGTCGAGAGATTAACGAGTTTTCCGGATTTTTTAATAGATTTTATCTTTTTTTCGCTTTCGTCGTAATAAGCGATACCCGAAGAATCGTATCCTCTGTATTCAAGGCTTTTAAGTCCGTTTAAAACTATATCCACGGAGCTTTCCCTCTTTGAATTTCCGGAAACACTCCCCGAGTATTCCCCTGAAAATCCCATTATCCCGCACATTCTTGATTATCTCCTATACTTTATAATTTTATGAGATTGGTTAGCTTCGCTGGACTTCGTCCGTGGCCTTCGGCCGCTCGCAATGACGATGTTTAGTTATAGAGCCTTTTCTACTCTTTACTTCTCTTTTTTCCGGTTTTCATTTTTTTTAACGCCCATCCTTCTATATTTCTCTGCGGCGCTCTCGATACGGCGAGCGCGCCCTCAGGGACGTCTTTAGTCACGGTGGTCCCGGAACCTACGTACGAATCCTTCCCGATCTTAACGGGCGCTACGAGCTGGGAATCGGAACCGATAAAACATCCGTCTTCTATTATAGTTTTATGTTTCTTTTTTCCGTCATAGTTGCACGTTATAACTCCGGCTCCTATATTGACGCCGTCCCCTATACGGGCATCCCCTATGTAGCTTAAATGCGACGCTTTTGTATTTTTGCCGATAAAAGATTTTTTAACCTCGACGAAATTTCCTATCCTGCCGCCTTCGGATATAAAAGTTTCCGGCCTTAACCTTGCAAAAGGCCCTATCTGGACATCGTTCATTATAAGAGAATTTTCGATAACGCTGTAAGGTTTTATTCTTGTATTATCCAGAATAGACGAATCTTTTATTACGCAGCCGTTTTCGATAACTACCCCCTTCATTATAAAGGTTTTCCCCGATAAAAAAACACCCGGATATATAACCGCATTTTCGCCTATTTCAACGTTATAACCTATATAAACATTATCGTCCGATATAAAATTAACGCCTTTTTCCATAAAATCTTTGATTAATCTTTTTTGCAATATTTTTTGGGCATTCATTAAATCTATTTTCGAATTTACTCCGGTAAATTCCTCCGCATTGCAGGATTTATAGCATACGGTTTTTAATCCTGCATTATAAAAAATATCGACTATGTCGGTTAGATAATACTCTTTTTTTCTATTATTCGGCTTAATCCTGCCGATAAATTTTCTTAAAAGATTTAATTTGATTATATAGACTCCGGAATTAATTTCTTTTATTAAAGCGGTATCCGGCGGATAATCGCATAACTCTTTTTCTTCGACTATTTTCTCCACATACCCTTTTTTATCGGTTAAAATTCTGCCGTAAGAATACGGATTTTCTACTTCTACCGACAAAACCGTTAAATCATTGTCGTTGTCTAAATGAAATTTTATAGTTTCTATAAAAGTTTCCGGTTTTATCAAAGGCATATCGCACGGCAGGATTATTATATCCTTTTCTTCGGCGTCTTCGGGAAACATGCCGAGCGCTTTTTTTGCTGCATCTCCAGTCCCAAGATATCTTTCCTGAACGGAAAAGTCTAAAAACAGTCCTTTTCTTTTAAACCTTTTTTCTTTCAAAACGTAATTTTTGACAAGTTCCCCTTTATACCCTATTACCGTACCGATTTTATCTAAAAAAACCCCGTATTTGCTTATCCCGCGTCGGACGTTAAATTCTTTTCCGGCATCAATTAATGATTTAATAGTATAAAATATGAGCGGATTTTCCAATAAACCGGAAAGCGCCTTTGGGTCTTCGGATTTCATCCTCGTCCCCATACCCCCCGCAAGAAGAACCGCTCCGATGTTTTTTATTTTTTTATTCGATTTCATATACGTTAATATTATACAAAATTATCCCGCAACACTCACTAATTATTTCATTAATTTTTTGAATATCAGCCGTCGTTCCTGTGCCTGAAAACATCGAGGAGCGTCGAATAACCGTAAGTCGTTTTTATCGGAAACGCGACCGAGAGAAATACCGTAAATACGGAAATCGCAAGACCGGCGATAAGCATATAGACGTTTTTGTATTCGATAAATATCAGGGCGGATACTATTCCTATAAATCCGCCTATTACCGAGGCTATAAGCCTTTTTATGACATGTATTAAAAAGTTTTCCAGTCCCGATATATTAGTCGGGTGGATTTTTACCCTGAAATCTTCCGAATATGCCACGTGCATTAATCTTCTCGTATCGTTAATAAATTCTTTGAGCTGATTAAACCCGTTTTTAATAAAATTTAACGGGGAAAAGCCTTTTCCCAATTCCGTCTGCTTTATATATCTTTTTGCAACGGGAATAATGTCTTTAACGAGATTATAAGACGGATTATATGCGGTGCCTATGCCTTCCAAAAGCGCCGCCGTTTTAAATATATATACGAGGTTCTGGGGAAGCTCGAAAGGAAAAGCGTAAAAACTTTTCATAATTTCGGTGATAATCTGCTGAATTTTTTTGCTTGAAATATCTTTCTGGCTTAAAACCTTATATAATTTTCCCGCCATATTCTCCAAGAGCTGTCTGGAGACTTCTTTGTTGATTATGCCGAGGGCGTAATAAGCGTCTATTATTCCGGGAATGTCCTCTTTTATACCGGCAAGAACGGCTTTAATCAGATTCTGTTTGGTGTCTTCGGATATATGAATTACAAGTCCGAAATCAAGCATAATAATTCTGCCTTCTCCGTTAACTAAAATATTTCCCGGATGAGGGTCGGCATGAACTATTCCGGTCACTAAAGACTGATAAATATAGAATTCTATAAGCTTATCTATAATTTTTTTCGGCTCGATTCCCATTTCCCTGATTTGTTTAAAATGCGTAATTTTAACCCCTTTATGGAAATCCATAACCAGAATATTTTTTGA
>JAJXXD010000043.1 GCA_021781285.1 bacterium
GCCTTTCGTAGAGGTTGATTCCGTCGTGGAGAAGGGGAGTCCCGTTTGCATCGTCGAAGCGATGAAGATAATGAACGAAATTGAGGTCGATATCAAGTGCAGAATAGTATCTATCCTTGTCGAAAACGGTCAGTTAGTAGAGTTTGGACAGCCATTGTTTCTCGTAGAACCCCTTTGATAAAATAAATATACAATATTATTATAATATGTTCAGAAAGATTTTAATAGCCAATAGAGGCGAGATTGCGGTCCGGGTTATCAGGGCGTGCAAAGAGATGGGGATAAAGACGGTTGCGGTATATTCGACCGCCGACAGGGACAGCCTTCATGTAAAATATGCGGACCAGAGCATATGCATCGGCCCTCCGCCTTCGTCAAAGAGTTATCTTAATATATCCTCCATAATATCGGCGGCCGAAATCACCGACAGCGAAGCTATACATCCGGGATACGGTTTCTTATCCGAAAATTCTAATTTTGCGGAGATTTGTGAAAATTGCGGCATTAAGTTTATAGGCCCCACTTCCGCAAATATGAATCTTCTGGGGAACAAGAGGAATGCCAGAAAACTTGTCAAGAGTCTCGGTATTCCGGTTTTGCCCGGCAGCGACGATATAGGAGACAACGAAGAAGATATTAAAAAGGCGGCGGAAAAGATAGGCTATCCGTTAATTCTTAAGGCTTCTATGGGCGGCGGCGGAAGGGGCATAAAGATGGTTTTGACGCCGGCGCATTTATCTCAGGCATATCATCAGGCAAGGCAGGAGGCGCAGTCTTTTTTCGGGGATAAAGACGTTTATTTGGAAAAATATTGCGAAAATCCCAAGCATATAGAGTTTCAGGTCCTTGCCGACAGGTACGGCAACGCGGTTTATCTCGGGGAAAGAGACTGCTCTATTCAAAGAAGGCATCAGAAAATAATCGAAGAAGCGCCATCCCTTTCCGTTAAATCTTCCGCAAGAAAAAGAATAGGGGAATTAATATTAAAGGTTGTTAAAGAGATAGATTATATAAATGCGGCTACTTTTGAGTTTCTATTGGACGACAGCGGCGAATTTTATTTTATGGAAGTAAATACCAGAGTTCAGGTGGAGCATCCAGTAACGGAGTTTGTGACCAATACTGATATTATCAAAGAACAGATAAGGATTGCAAACGGAGACAGGCTTAAAATAAAGCAGGAAGACGTTAAAATTAAAGGACACAGCATAGAACTCAGAATTAATGCCGAAAATCCGATAAATTTTAAACCTTCGCCCGGTTTAATAACATTTTACAATAAGCCCGGAGGTTTGAACGTCAGAGTCGATGATTTTGCTTATTGCGGATACAACGTACAACCGTTTTACGACTCTTTAATCGCAAAACTTATCGTTCACGATACGAACAGAGCCGGAGCGATAAACAAGGCTAAAAACGCTCTTAACGAGTTCAGGATAGAAGGTATCGAAACGAATATTCCTTTCCTCAAGAGGATACTTAACGACAGCGATTATCTTTCCGGCAATGTTGACATAGGCTATGTCCAGAGATTTATAGAAAGATAAAAATTAAATTAAAATTATAAAATTTTATATTGCAAATGTTTTAAGAATATTATTAAAATATATAAATATATAAATTTTAATAATTAAAAAAGACAGATAATAATAAGAAGAATAAAGGGGGATTTATGGATTTTCCAAAAGGCTTAAAATACAATTCCGAACATATTTGGGTTAAAGTTAACGGAGATAATGCGCTTATAGGAGTTACCGATTATGCGCAGGACCAGCTCGGGGACATCATATACGTCGATTTGCCGGAAGTCGGTTACGAATTAGAGCAAAACGAATCGTTCGGTACTATAGAATCGGCTAAATCCGTTTCTGAACTTTACGCTCCGATCAGCGGGCATGTCGTCAGCGTCAACGATTCCCTGAAAGACGAGCCCGAGCTTGTAAACGAAGAGCCTTATGACTTAGGATGGCTTCTTAAGGTTAAATTCAAGAACGAAGATGAGCTTAACGAATTAATGGACCAGAGCGCGTATGAAGAATACTTAAAAAACAACGGTTGAATGAGTTTTAATCTTATAGTTTCCGGCGGCTGTTCCGGTATTTTCAATATGTCGGCCGATTTGTTTTTGCTAGACAAGTATAAAATTGCAGACGATTTTTCAAGCCGTCCCACGTTAAGGATTTATTATTTTTCCCCACCCACCCTTTCGCTTGGTTTTTTTCAAAAAGACAAAGATATAGACGAAAGAATTATTGAAAAAGCGGAAAAGAAAGGATACGATATCGTTTCGAGGCCTACGGGCGGCAGGGCGGTATTGCATAAAGCGGAAATAACCTATTCCATAACGGCGTCATATAAAAACGGTATTTTTGCAGGAAAGCTCATAGAAACTTATAAAAAAATAGGCGAATTTCTATATCTTTTTTTTGTAAAATTAGGTTTGAAACCGGATATCGGGAGCGTAAACGGCGTCCCGCCGCAAGGCAAAAATAATAAAACGGCGGCGGCAAAAAACAATTTTAATTGTTTCCTTAAAGCCCATTCATACGAAATAACGTTCGGCGGGAGAAAAATTTGCGGCAATTCCCAGAGAAGAAGCGATGCCGCATTTTTACAGCACGGGTCGATTTATATCGATTATAATCCCGAAGAACATATCGAGTTGTTCAATGACGGAAGTTACGCGGACAATGCGGAATATTTTAATAATATTACGGGTATTCGGCAGGAAATGGAAAAAGCCGGAGTCGATTATAGTTTAAGCGATTTAAGTTTCACCCGCCTTTCTAAAATTATGTCCGAATCGTTTGCGGAAGCCTACAGCCTCAAGCCCCTTATAGTTCCTTTAGAATTTTAAATATTTTCTATTACAGGATTAAGGATATATTTTACAATTTTTTATTTTTGTGGTATAAATAAACTATATACATATATATAAGATACATATTATAAGCGGGCATAGCTCAGTTGGTAGAGTACAAGCTTCCCAAGCTTGGTGTCGCCGGTTCGAACCCGGTTGCCCGCTCCAGTATTTACAAGGGTTTAGAGTTCCGATGTTTTCCCCTGAGAGTCCGGTATAGTGAAAGTATAGTGATTTCTGTCCAGGACGCTTACCGCCTCTTTTAAATGTTCCGGCGCCAGGTGCGAATACCTCAAGGTCATCGAGATGCTCTTATGCCCCAGCAATTCTTTCACCGCCGTAAGGCTAACTCCCGCCATAACCAACCGGCTTGCGAACGTATGCCTTAAATCGTGAAAATGGAAATCGACGATTTTAGCTTTCCTAAGCGCAGTATGCCAGGACCTGTCTAATCTGTCCAACGGTTTTAACGTCCTGGGGTCGTAAAACAGGTAGTCGGTTTTTAAGTTCCTTACCGTATCAGACAGCATCGCATGAAGCGTACCGTTAACCGGTATCTCCCGCCGCTCATGGTTTTTAGTCTTATCGAGCAGTATGATGCGGTTCCGC
>JAJXXD010000200.1 GCA_021781285.1 bacterium
GTATTTTTTTCTCTGGTATATACTATATTCTTATTATCAGGGTCTAATACAAAGAATTTTTCCTTTCTTTCCGTTAAAGGCTTTAAAGGCTGTTTTAAATTTTTTTTATCAATAAGTTCATCTAAGTTATCGGGTTCTTTTAATTCCGCCAATCCTTTTTTACAGTCTTCGATATTTAAAGCGGCGCCGTGATATTTAGCTTGATTCTCCATAAAGGATACGCCTTTCCCCATAATAGTATCTGCGATAATAGCGACCGGAGATTCAATGCTATGGGCTTTTTTTATTGCCGAGTATATCTCGTTAAAATTATGTCCGTCTATTTCTATAATGTGAAATCCGTCCGCTTCGAAGTTTTCTTTAATATTGTCGGGCATTACCTCTGAAGTTTTGCCGCCTATTTGAAGCCCGTTTTTATCGACTATTACCGTAAGGTTGTTTAATTTATATTTTACCGCAAACCTTCTTGCTTCCCCGATCTGACCTTTTGTCTGTTCGCCGTCTCCCATAACGCAATAAACATTATAGCTTAAATTATTTAAACGGGAATTTAATGCGAACCCGCAGGCGGCAGAAAGCCCCTGCCCGAGGTTGCCTGTATTCCATTCGACCCCCGGTACCGTTTTTTCGACATGACCTTCAAAATGGGAACCGGCAGTCCTAAAATGCAAGATTGCGTCTTCCGTGTCAAAAAAGCCGTAATTTCCAAGAGCCGAGTAAACTCCGGGAGTCGTATGACCGTGGCTTATAACTATTCTGTCCCTGTTTTTCCTGAAAGGATCGTCCGGAAAAACATTGCAAAAACCGTATAAAATCGCATATATGTCTATAGACGACATCGAACCGCCGGGGTGTCCCGAAGCCGCAAGGGTCGTCATTCTTAAAATGTCGCCGCGGCATTTTTTGGTAAAATCGGATAAAAATTCAATTTCTTCGTTAGTCAGGCTTTCCCTGTCAAACCCCTTTTTAATGCTCATAATATAAAAATGCCCCCCCCGCCCAAAAAATTAAAAGATGTGTTTTTAAGTTAAACCAAAATATTATAC
The DNA here is from genome assembly GCA_021781285.1 of bacterium. Taxonomy (GTDB): domain Bacteria; phylum SZUA-79; class SZUA-79; order Acidulodesulfobacterales; family Acidulodesulfobacteraceae; genus Acidulodesulfobacterium_A. The sequence continues at coordinate 1,047 of JAJXXD010000200.1, forward strand.
GATATTTGAAATATTTTTGATAGAATTAAGAAGTTTTTCATAAGCGTCTTCAAAAGATTTAACTCCGTCAAGCTGGAGTTTTTCCCCTACGCCGTTTAAATCTATTCCAAATTCCGACAGTTCTTTTATTGTTCCAAGAGATTCGTCAAGTTCTTTAGATGCAGTGCCGGGAAGTATGTTTCCGTGGTCGGCGATATGCTCGATAGTTTCATCCGGAAGGGTGTTTATAGTATTTTCGCCTATAAACGGTTCGACATATTTTAAATCGTAATATGCAGGATTTTTTGTGCTGGTGCTGGCGAATAAAAGACGCTGTATATTGGCGCCTTTAGATTTTAAGGCGGTAAATTCCCCGCCGTCAAAAATTTCGTTAAATTTATTAAAAATTATTTTGGAATTTGCTACGCCTGCTTTGCCTAGTAAATTCGTGAGTTTTTCTTTTTTTGCAGGATGATCGACGGAGGCGGCTATTAAATCGTTTAATAATTTATCGACGAGAGTATCGACGCGGCTTATAAAAATACTTGCTACCGAATGGATACCGGATAAATTAAATCCGTTTGCCAGAGCCGATTTAAGTCCTTTAATATACGCGCCGGCGACTGCAGCATAATGATTTAAAGAAAACATTAAAGTGATATTAATATTTATGCCTTTTGAGATAAGAATGGGAATGACTTCTAAACCTTCCTTCGTGGCAGGTATTTTAATCAGCACGTTTTTCTCGTTTATAAGGGAAAATATTCTGAGTGCTTCGTTTGTCGAGGTAGAGGCATCGGCAGCTATATCGGGGGAAACCTCTATACTTACAAAACCGTCGTTGCCGCCTGATTTTTCATAAACCGGTTTAAGAATTTGAGCGGCAGATTTTATATCTTCTCTTGTAATAGTGTCGTATATTTCAAAAGGAGTTAATTTTTTTGACGAAAGGGATTTAATCGCCTCGGGGTAGCCGCATTTTCCGGAATTAATAGCTTTTTCAAATATGGAAGGATTGGACGTTATTCCGGTTATAATTCCGCTTTGAACTAATTTTGCGAGGTCGCCGGAATCTAACATGCATCGCGATATATTATCTAACCATGGACTTTGACCGTAAGACCGCATTTTTTTAAATTCGCCGCTTTTCGATACGACAAAATCGATATTCATAACATTAACCCCCTATTTTATTTCAACTATTCCTTATTATTTCAGTTATTTCTAAAAAGCAACCAGTTGTTTTCTCCGGCTTTGGCAAATTTTAATAGCGTGTATTCCCCCGCCAATTTTTCACCCTTAAAATCCAGTATATATTTTGATTTATCTTTTTTTATAAGACTGTATTTCCCCTTGTCCCAAATTTTTACTTCTCCGGCTCCGTAATGCCCTTCCGGTATGGTTCCTTCAAAGCCGGCATAAGAAAGCGGATGGTCTTCTACCTTTATCGCAAGATTCTTTTTCCCGCGTTCCAAAGGAGGTTCCTTGGGCAGAGCAAAAGAGGCTAATATGCCGTTTTCTTCTATTCTTAAATCCCAGTGAAGATGGCTTGCGTGATGTTCGTGAACCACGAATATTTTATCCACTTGAGAATTATATCATAAAATAATTTATAATTTATGAAGATAACAGGCTTAATAAATTTTAGTAATGTTATTTTTATTATTTTATAATATAATGGCATTAATTGATAATAAAAAATAAAAATATCTAAAATAAAAGGCGAAAAGTCAAAGATTAAAAATGGCGGCTAAAAATTCAAATATTTGGAATGCTTTTTTAAGAATATATATCGGATTGTTTTTCCTTTACGCGGTGCATTTTAAACTGAACCCCGCTTTCTTCGCAGGTCTCCACAATAAACTTGCATATTACGCAAACCATGACCCTTTATGGTTTTACCGCATTTTTTTAAGCCGCGCCGCCGTTCCTAACGCATTTTTGTTTGCTATATTAGTAGTTACCGGAGAATTGTTCGCCGGTATTTTTTTAACGGCGGGGTTTATTACTAGAGCCGCCGCTTTTGCCGCTTTATTTTTAAATTTGAACTATCTGCTTGCTATGTACTGGATTAGTCCGTCGGAATTAGGCATTAACCTTACGTTTATAATATGCGAATTAGTCGTAATATTTACGGATTCGGGAAAAACGTTGGGCATAGACGCTTTGTTTTAGACGGAATTTAAAAATATATTTTAATTTAATCCAAAATCTGATAAAATAATAACCAAGATATTCCTTCACGGTGGATGTAGCTCAGCTGGTAGAGCCCCGGATTGTGACTCCGGTGGTCGCAGGTTCAAAACCTGTCATCCACCCCATTAAAAATCGCGGTAAATAATTCTTTTCGGTAAAACTCCTCATAGCAACGGGACATCATATTAATTTTATTTAAAATAAACAACAAAGCAGTACATCCGATAAAAATATTTC
>JAJXXD010000117.1 GCA_021781285.1 bacterium
TTAGAAAGGAACGAACTCTTAAAAAAATACCTCATAGAATCAAAATTTAATAAAATTATCAACGGAAGTTCATCGAAAATCGGATTTATATCTTCAGGCATTATTTATGCCCATTTAATGGAATCGCTGGATATTCTCGGCATTTATGACCATAAAATATTAAAGCTGGGGTTTACCTTTCCCCTGCCTAATGAACTTATCGGCAGGTTTTTTGAGGGGCTCGATAAAGTCGTTATAGTCGAAGAGGCGGAAGGCTTTTTGGAGTTTCAGATTAAAAAGATCGCTTACGAATTAGGATTTAAGGGTGAAATTCACGGAAAAGATTTTTTTAAACAGACCGGAGAATTGACGATAGACGATGTTATCAGCGGAGTAAGTAGATTTCTCGAAAAACCTCTTCCGGTTTTTTTTGATTCCGCCGTCAAAACAAATAAAGAATTGCAGGATAAACTGCCGCAGAGGTCTGGAACTTTTTGTATAGGCTGTCCCCACCGCGCGACTTTTTATTCTATCCTTAAAGCGGTCGGTTTTTCGAATACCGAAGGGAAAGAAAGAGACGTAGTTATCGCGGGCGATATAGGATGTTATACATTAGGTCTTCTCCCGCCGTATAACGCCATGGATTTTCTTACTTGTATGAACGCAGGTCTGGGTATAGGACAGGCAATAAGTATTTTTGACAAGAATAAAAAAGTTATAGCCCTTGTCGGCGATTCGACTTTTTATCATTCGGGGATTCCCGTTCTGCTTAATGCCGTCCAAAACGGCGCCGATATTCTTTATATTATTCTCGACAACAGTTGGACTGCTATGACGGGGCATCAAAGGACGCCTTCTACGCAGAAAGACATAGACGGCAAGCCATCCCCAAATGCTTTAAATTTGAAAGATTTAATAAAATCCCTCGGCGTTTCTTACGTAAAAAGTCTTGACCCCAACAGCGTAAAAAGATTTGCGTCCCAGATTAAAAGCGCGTTGAAAGAACCGGGAGTGAAAGTATTGATTGCTAAAAGGGAGTGTATTCTGCAGGAAGCAAGAAGAAGTAAAATTTTGAACAAAAATGGGGCTGGATTTGCCGAAACGGGCGAATCTTTATACGAGATTCAAAAATCGAGATGCGTAAAATGCAACGAATGTTTCGTCGAACTTGCATGCCCCGCTATTATTTTAAAGAAAGACGAAGAAACGGATAACGATTATTATTATATAGATACCGCTTCCTGCGTAAAATGCGGCGTCTGCTATGAAGTATGTCCGAACAGCGCTATACGCAAAGTTGAATTTGATTTAAAAACGGAATTTAAGTTAAGCGGGAAATCGCTTGCAATAACCGGTTAATGCCATTGCAATCTACATACATAATGAAAAAATTTAATATATGAAAAAATTTAATATTGCAATAGTCGGTCTCGGCGGACAGGGCATTATAACAATGGGAACGGTAATGAAAAATGCCGCATTAAGTTCGGATTTGCAGGACGTGTCCGGTTCCGAAAGAAGAGGCGGCGCCCAGAGGGAAGGTTATGTCGAAACTTTCGTAAAATATATATTTTACGAAAACGAATCCGAAATGAAAGACCCGAGAAAAAGTATGCATTCTCCAATGATAGAATCGGGAGGGGCAGATGCGCTTATATCGTTGGAGCCCTTAGAAACATTGAGGGGAGCCTGTTATCTAAATAAAAATTCAATAGTAATCTTCAATAAAACTCCCTATATTCCGATAAGCGTCAGAATGGGGCAGACCTCATATCCGGAAATTTCTTTTATCGTTTCTGAGTTAAGGAAAATAACCGAAAATATATTTTTTTACGATTTTGATGCGATTTCCATAGAAAATTTTAATTCGCTTACCCAAAAAAATATAATCGCGTTAGGCGCCCTCTTTGCAAAGGCCGATATTCCTATAGATGTTACCGCCATAGAAAATATCCTGAGGACGGGGAAAGGCGCCGAGAATAATTTGAAAGCATTTAAATTAGGCTTAAAATTGTGAAAGAAATAGAATTAAAACAATTTCTTGAAGATATAAAATTTTTCATTATCGACAATCAAGAAAGTTTTACGGTAATGTCTGCCGCTTACGACGAAAAAACTTCAATAAAATTAAAAAATTATATGAACGATAAAACCGAATTTCAAGTTAAAGCCGATAACGAAGCCGAAACGGGTGCAGAGGCTTCGAAACCGGACAGGTTAAAATTTTTAAAGGACGTTAAAGTAAACGAGTGCGTAAAGTGCAGGTTAAGCATTGCGCGAAAGCGGATAGTTTTTGGAGAAGGCAGTCCTGAAAGCAGGCTAATGTTTATAGGAGAAGCTCCAGGCGCCGAAGAAGACAATACAGGAAGACCTTTTGTGGGCAGAGCGGGACAGCTCTTAACAAAAATAATCGAATCCATAAATCTGAAAAGAGAAGACGTTTATATCGCGAATATAATAAAATGCAGACCTCCCGAAAATAGAAACCCTATGGAAGACGAAATCGCCCTGTGCTCTCCATTTCTCGAAGAACAGATTTCAATAATCAAACCGGAGATAATTTGCACGCTGGGAAAATTTGCTACCGAATTTATTATTGGAAACGATAAAGGCGCAATATCTTCGGTAAGAGGTAAAGAGTTTAATTACAAAGGCGTAACCGTAATACCGACCTACCATCCTTCATATTTATTAAGAAATCCGAACGCAAAAAAAGAAACATGGGAAGATATGAAAAAAATAAGAGGATTATATTTTAAAAATTAATTTAAAAAATTAGTATATAATATTTATAGCAATTAAATTATATTTATATTTACGGCAAAAAATAAAATATTCTTGTTTAAATTATCAAGGATTCTAATATGGCTTATCTGGCGGACTTCTTAATATTTTTTGCTTTTATATTGGTTGTTACGGATTTCTTTGCAATGAGCTACGGTGTTTTTACCGCCGCCGGCGCAATTTTTTTTGTAGTCGGAACCGTTATTCTTTTCTCTGTTATGCACGCCGTCCCCGTCTTTTTCATAAGGATTGTCCTGCCCACTTATATTACTTTAACTGTATTTGTTTCTGTTTTTGTTTATTTGGGATATAAAGCTTATAGGGCAAAAGTAAAAATAGGCGAATCCACTTTAATAAACGAAGTTGGAGAAGTCACCAAGGATATCAAGGATGGAGAAGAAGGCAAGATTCTTGTTAACGGCGAGTTATGGACGGCTTTTTCGGATAGCGAAATATTGAAAGGCTCAAAAGCGGTTATAACGGAAATAGATAATAAGCTCAGACTCAAAGTTAAACCCGTAGAAAATACACAATAAATTAATCGTTTAATTTGGAGGATATATGGATTCAGGAGGGATTTTTTTTGCGGTTATAATAATCGTAGCGGTTATTATAATTTTAAATGCGGTAAGAATTATAAACGAATATGATAGGGCTGTTATTTTCAGGTTGGGCAGGGTAATCAAGGTTAAAGG
>JAJXXD010000057.1 GCA_021781285.1 bacterium
TTTTATCGGCTTTAGCCGGCTATCTTGGAATGTTTAACGCCGTAAGGGCAAATATCAGAACCGCGCAGATAGCGCATAAAGGAGTCAAGCCCGCATTAAAGTTTGCGTTTAAAGGCGGTTCAGTTACCGGTTTAATGGTTCTCGGCCTAGGCGTTTTAGGCATATCCGTATTTATGCTTATAGGTCATTCGGTAGGCGGTTTAGGCGGAGTCATAAATTCATTGATAGGTTTTGCTTTCGGGTGCAGTCTTATATCTGTTTTTGCAAGGCTCGGCGGAGGAATATATACTAAAGCCGCGGACGTCGGAGCGGACTTAGTCGGAAAAGTCGAAGCGGGTATTCCCGAAGACGACCCCAGAAACCCTGCCGTTATAGCCGACCAGGTTGGAGACAACGTCGGGGATTGCGCAGGTATGGCGGCAGACGTATTCGAGACCTTTTCGGTAACGATAATAGCTTCTATACTATTGGCTTATTCCGCTTTTAGAGGCCACGGTTACGGCGAAACCGCATTAATGAAGGCGATACTTTATCCGCTTTTACTGGGCGGCATAGCGGTATTTACTTCGATAGCAGGCGTCTTTTTCGTAAGCGCCCCCACAAAAGAAAAAATTATGCAGGGATTATATAAAGGATTATTTGCGACGGGGATAATTTCCGCCGTGGTATATTATTTTTTCACGATGCGTTTTATGAACGGCGTCGGCGATTATTCGGCAATGGATTATTATTATGCCGCACTCGTAGGCTTGGTTTTGACCGGGCTTATAATAGTCATTACGGACTATTATACTTCGACAAGTTTTTCGCCGGTAAAATCTATTGCCAGAGCATCAACGACCGGTCACGGAACAAATATTATAGCAGGACTTGCCGTAGGGCAGATGTCGACGGCTCTTCCCGTTATCGCAATCGCTTTAGGCATTTTGATTTCGTATCATTTCGCAGGTTTTTACGGCGTGGCGGTTGCGGCTTCCAGTATGCTTTCTATGGCGGGTATGGTAATAGCCGTAGATTCTTTCGGTCCGATTACGGATAATGCGGGTGGTATAGCCGAAATGAGCGAGCTTCCTGCGGACGTCAGGGAGACCACCGATGCTTTAGATGCGGTCGGCAATACTACAAAAGCGGTGACAAAAGGATATGCCATAGGCTCGGCGGCTCTTGCGGCCATAGTTCTTTTTGGAGAATATTCCCATTTAATTAAAGTAGGTATTCCGGATATATCTTTTTCCATAGCCCAGCCTAATGTTCTTATCGGACTATTCTTAGGAGCGATGCTTCCTTATATTTTTGCTTCCCTTGCAATGAAATCAGTCGGTAAAGCCGCGGGCGACATAGTCGTAGAGGTTAGAAGACAGTTTAAAGAAATCCCCGGTATTATGGAAGGAACGGGCAAGCCTGAATACGGCAAATGCGTAGATATAGTTACGAAGTCGTCATTGAGAGAAATGATATTGCCGGCCTTCATACCGATCGCAGGTCCGATAGTTTTCGGTTTGACGATGGGGCCTCAGGTTCTAGGCGGCATTTTATTGGGAACTATTATATCGGGACTTTTTGTCGCTATTTCTATGACAAGCGGCGGAGCGGCATGGGATAATGCCAAGAAGCTTATCGAAAAAGGCTTTGAATACGAAGGGCAAACATACCGCAAAGGCAGTGAAGCCCATAAGGCGGCAGTAACGGGCGACACGGTCGGCGACCCTTATAAAGACACGGCCGGTCCGGCGATTAACCCGATGATTAAAGTCGTCAATATTTTCACGATTTTAATTATTCCGATAGTGTTATTGCTCTGGAGTTGATTAATTAAGATTAAAAGAACAAGCAATAAAGGCAAAAAAGGGTCGGATTTTAAATCCGACCCTTTTTTTATTCAGAATCTTTCTTAATATCTTCTCTGCCCTCTTTTTGATTTAAAAAAAGACTTAAGCAATAAGGACGATTCCTCTTCCATAATACCGGAAACAACCTCAATTTTATCGTTTAAAATAGTTGAAGCCGAACCGCCTTTGGGGTCTATTGTTCCGTAAACCACTTTTGATATCCTCGATAAAAGAATTGCCCCGCAGCACATTATGCATGGTTCGAGAGTAACGTATAGGGAACATTCATCGAGTCTCCAGTTTTCAAGCTGTTTCTGGGCATTTAAAATCGCCTTAATTTCGGCGTGCATAATACAGGAGACGTCTTTTTCTACCGTATTAAAAGCGGAAGAAATTATTTCGCCTCCGCCGTTCACGATAACCGCCCCAACCGGCACTTCATCCGCATTTGCCGCTTTATTAGCCTCTTCCAAAGCTAAATTCATAAAATAATTATCGTCGTATTGCATTTAATAACCCTTTTATAATTTTTTATATATTAAACTATAATTAAATATTATAAAATAAAAGTATCAGATGTTGTCAACTTTTAATTTGTCTATTGAAATTTATATGTATATTATGGTATAAACAATAATATAATAATTCTCAGTAGATTAATTATAAAATTAATAGATGAACGAAAGGCTTCCCGGATATTTAAAAAACGAGATTTTAAAAATCAAGTCCAGAAAAGATATTTTTGAGACTTCGAGAATTATTAAGGAAAAAGAACTTAATACGGTTTGTTCGTCTTCAAGATGCCCTAATCTTAACCTGTGCTTTTCTAATAAAACCGCAACTTTTTTGCTTCTCGGCGATAAATGCACCAGAAAGTGCCCTTTTTGCAACATAGATTATGCCGATTTTCAGCATGACGGCAGTTCGGAGCCGTTGTCTGAATATTCAGCCGCAGATATTTCCGAGCCTCAAAAGGTGGTTTACGCCGTAAAATCCCTTGGCCTAAAACATGCGGTAATTACCATGGTTACGAGAGACGACTTAAAAGACGGCGGAGCGGATATTTTAGTTAAAACCGTCAGGAAAATCAGAGAAACAACCGATTGTCAAACCGTCGAAGTTTTAACCTCGGATTTTAACGGAAACGAAAAATCCGCTATGGAAGTAGCTAAAAGCGGTGTAGATATTTTTGGGCACAATATCGAAACCGTAGAAAGGCTTTATTCGGCAATAAGGCCTTCAAGCTCATACGAACGGTCTTTAAAACTATTAAAAACGATAAAAGAAAAGGCGACTGATATTATTACAAAGTCCGGCATTATGGTAGGGCTCGGCGAAGACGACGACGAGGTTTTTAAAACTATAGACGATTTGATAAACAGCGGAGTAGAATTTATAACCATCGGGCAATACTTAAGGCCGTCGCTTAAGAATATTCCGGTTCAAAGATACGTTCCGTTAAAGAAGTTTATAGAATATAAAAATTACGCAAATAAAAAAGGAGTTAAGCAGGTTTTTTCGGCCCCTTTAGTCAGAAGCTCATTCGGCGCTGAAAAATTTTTCAAACACTCGGTTTAAAATGATAAAATAAAATAAAATAATATAATATAAATTTTTTTATCCG
>JAJXXD010000014.1 GCA_021781285.1 bacterium
CGCCCTTTTCGTATCTCTGTCTGCCCGTCTTATACAACGAAACCCCTCCTTTTAAGAATTTCTTTCGCATGCTGCAACGCCGCTTCCCCTCTTGAATCGCCCGATAACATTCTTGCCGTTTCGCCGACCCTTTCCTCCACAGAAAGGCTTTTAATTCTGGTATAAGTCTTTCCGCCCGCAACTTCTTTATAAACAAAAAAATGTTTATCCGCAAACGACGATACTTGCGCAAGATGCGTTATGAGAATCACCTGGTTCGCCGCCGATATTGCTTTAAGAGCCGACCCTACAAAGTTGGCTACGTCCCCGCCTATTCCGGCATCTATCTCGTCGAATACGAAAGACGCCGTATCCTTTTTTTTATTAAGAATCTTCAATATGCACAAGCTGACGCGGGAAAGCTCTCCGCCCGATGCGACTTTTGAAAGCGGTCTGGGGTCTTCCCCCGGGTTTGCCGAAAACATAAAAACGCATTTTTCCAATCCCGTTTCGGAAAAACCTTCCTCAAAATCCCTCATGGTAAGTTCTATCTTGAATACGGGTTTGATTCCGAGAAATAAAAGCTCTTTTTCTATTTCTTTTTCTAAAATAGAAGCGGCGCTCAGTCTTTTGGCGTGCAATTCTTCGGCAGCCTGCAAAAATTTTTCTTTCAGGTTTTTATATTCGGCGTCTATTTCGGAAATCCTGCGTTCAAGTTCGGATATGCCGCCTAATTCTTTTTTTGCATCGCCGTAAATTCTCAGCAGTTCTTCGAGATTAGAAACGCCGTATTTATTTTCGATGCCTATAATACCGTCTATTTTAAGCCTTATTTCGTTTAATCTGCCTTCGTCTAATTCAAAAGACGAATATCTTTCTAAGGACAAAAGAATGTCGTCGAGCAATATTTTAACGGTTTCGGCATTTTTTAACTCCTCTTTTTGCTTAAAATTGGAATCTAATTCCGATAATTTGGAAAGATTGGATATCAGGGGGTTCAAATGTTTCAGTATCCCGTATTCTTCGTTGTCTATCAAATCTATGGAAGATAAAATAAATTCTTTTATGCCGTTAATGTTTTCGAGCCTTTTAAGTTCTTCTTTTAAAATTTCTTCGTCGTTTTTGGATTTTATATCGAGTTTTTCTACGTCGCCGGCAATATACGAGTTTAATGTCTTTACTCTCGATATTCCGTCTATCTTTTTTGCGATTCCGGCTTTTTCGGCTTCTATTTGTTTGATGCCGCCGTAGATTTTTTTAGCGCGGGCCAGCAGGTCTTGATTACCGGCAAAATTGTCTAAGAAAGCCAGCTGGCTGTCAGGTTCTATAAGAAACCTTCTGTCGTTCTGCCCGAATATCTTTACCAGATTTTCACTGATACGCTCCGGCATATTTTTATTTACCTGTTCGTTGTTTATAAAATATTTGCTTTTCCCTGCTTCCGAAATAGTTCTCTTTAAAATTATATCTTCGGAATCTAATATATCCCCGATGCCGCTTTCTTCTAAAATGCCGGGCAAAATATCCTTTAAACCCAAACCGTCGCCTTCTCCGCCGCCCGCATCGAACACCGCGCTGACGGAGCCTTCTTTTTCTCCGGTTCTTATAACATCCGTTCCTTTGGTCTTTCCGAACAGGAAATTTATGGATTCTATAATTATGCTTTTACCCGCTCCGGTTTCCCCGCTCAATACATTCAAACCTTCGCAAAAATTTATTTCCAGATAGTCTATCGTGGCAAAATTTTTTATATATATCGTTTTTAGCAATTTTACTTTTACCAGTTTAATTTTGTTCTTAATATATTCCAGTAATCGTAATCTAAAGATGTCGAGAGATAAACTTTCGAGGAGTGTTTTTTGATTATTACTTCGTCGCCGTCGTAAAGCCTTAAGCCGTCTCTTCCGTCCGCGGAAATAAAAATGTCCCTTTCCTGAGGCAGAATTTTTATTTTAAGTTCGCAGGGGTTTATAATGAGAGGTCTGTTTGAGAGGGTATGCGGACATATGGGGGTTAAAATAAAAGCATCCATATCGGGCTGAACTATGGGACCTCCCGCGGACAAAGAATATGCGGTAGAACCGGTCGGAGTAGCTACTATAAGTCCGTCCGCCCTAAAGTCGTTTAACCAGACGTCGTTGACGGAAACGGTCAAATTAATCACTCTTGCGTGAATGCTTTTTTCTCTTGCTACGGTCGCTTCATTTAACGAAACTAATTTTTCGATAGACCTGCCTTTTCTGAATACTTCGATATCTAACGCCATTCTCGGAATAAATTCTAAAGAGCCGTCGAAAAATCTTTCGACCGCCTCTTGCTTTTTCCGTTCCGGGACTTCTACGAGAAAGCCTAAAGTGCCGAAATCTATTCCTATAATCGGAACTTCAAGCGGAAAAATTTTTCCAAGAGTAATCAAAAGGGTTCCGTCTCCCCCGCAAACTACGACAAGTCCGACGTCTTTAGTATCGGAATGGGTAATACCCATACTGGGCTTGACTACCCCTTCTATGCCGTTCTGTTTAAACAGCCCGCATACATAGTTTGCGGATTTCAACGCTTCTTCGGCGCCTTTTTTATAGGAAACCAGAACCCTTTTAATATTTTTATTGAAATCCGATGAAAACATTAAATCGCCTGAACGCTAATGAAGGGCTTTTGTTTCATTTAATAATCCGCCCTCTTTGATTATTTTAACCTGCCTGTCGGTTAAATTATACTTAAACTTATATTCAGCGTTTCCTTTAGTCTTGTTTATAAAGGTAATCGGCTTATGTCCGTTTAATTCTTTTAAAATATCCGGAGCATTAAGCTCGTCTCCCTGTTCTATTTTATCATAATCGGCAGGGTTTTCAAACGTCAGCGGCAATATTCCGAAATTGATAAGATTTGCGAAATGAATCCTTGCGAAGGATTTCGCTATTACCGCTTTTACCCCAAGATACATAGGCGCAAGCGCCGCATGCTCCCTGCTTGAACCCTGTCCGTAGTTTTCCCCGCCTATTACGAAACCGCCCTTTTCCTTTAACGCCCTTTCCGAAAAAGCCGGGTCAACCGATTCAAAAACATACTTCGATATTGCAGGTATATTGGAACGCAAAGGAAGTATTTTAGAACCCGCCGGCATTATATGGTCGGTAGTTATATTATCGCCTACTTTAAGGAGAACTTTTCCGCCCATCGATTCGGGAAGTTTTTGCTGTATGGGAAGCGGCTTAATATTCGGGCCCCTGTAAACTTCCACCTCTTCGGGTTTAGTGGACGGCGAAAGTATCATGGAATCGTCTATATCGAATTTCTCGGGCATTTTAATTTCCGGCGCCTTTCCCAGAGTCCTGGGATCCGTTATGTGTCCGGTAAGAGCCGAAGCCGCCGCCGTCTGAACGGAAACAAGATATATTTTTGCGTCTTTGGTCCCGCTCCTTCCTTCAAAATTGCGGTTGAACGTTCTTAAAGAAACTGCGCC
>JAJXXD010000080.1 GCA_021781285.1 bacterium
ATAAAGAAATTCCGTCCATTCCCGGAAGGCTTAAATCGGACAATATAAGAAAATAACCGCCGTCCGCCGCCTTTCCGTCCAATTCGTCCAAAAATTTTAACGCTTCTTCCGCCGAAGCAAAAATATCCCCTTCCCTGCCGGTCTTTTTAAGGCTCAAGGTCAATGCGGAACGCATATGCGGGTCGTCGTCCACTATTAATATCCTGTCCGTAGGGCTATCCGTTTTTCCTGTACCGGAAGACATATTTAAACCGCCTATTTTATTTTGAGTCATATTAACTATATATTATATTATAAATGATAAAAAATGATAAAAAAAATATTTTTAACGTGAAATTATGATAAAATTTTCGATATGGCTCAAAACGATAACGATAAAATAGAAGCAATATCCGGCGGCGAACTTAAAAAGGCGTTTGAATCCTTCGAAGCCGCCTCTCAAAAACTTTCCGAATATTATAAAAACCTCGAAGAAGAGATAAAAGACTTAAAGGAAAACCTAAATACTGTTCTTGAAAGCCTGCCGTTAGGAATTTTAATTACGGACGAAAACAACCTGATTAAATTTATAAATAAGTCTTTAACCGACCTTGTGGACGGATACAATCTCGTAAGCTATTTAAACCGCCCTATCGACGAGTTTTTAAAATTTTTCTTTAACGGTTCGGCGTTAGGCGATTTTATAAAACCTGTTTTTTATCCGGCTGAAAAATTAATGAAATCAGGCGCGCAAAACGAGAAATTTATTCCGGTATTTCTATATATAAAAAATATACACGGAAACAACAAAAAAAACTCCGGCAGGATTTTTATAATCCAGAATATAGAAGAAATAAAAAAGTTTAAACGGCTGGCGGAACTTGGCGAAATGTCGGCAAAAATCGCCCACGAAATACGGAACCCGCTCGGCTCTATAGACCTGTTCGCTTCTATCCTGCAAAAAGAGATTAAAAACGACGAGCATGCGGAAATTATTTCCAACATAATATCCGCCGTCAAAAATATGAACGCCACCATAAATAACGTTCTTGAATTTTCAAAAACCGTCAATCCGGCTCTTTCATCCTGCCGTTTATCCGAAGCGGTCAATAAATCCATTATGTATTCTTCGTATATAATAAAAGAAAAGAACGTAAAAGTAATTACCGAAATAGACAAAAACCTTATTTTAGAAATAGACGAAAACCTTATCGGGCAGACTTTTGTTAATATCTTGATAAATGCGGCGCATGCGGTTCAAAATATTGACGGTATTATTAGCGTAAAATCTTCGGCGGTTTCCGGCGGCGAAGACGGAAACGGATATATCCGCATAGATTTCGAAGACAACGGGTCGGGATTTTCGGGCGACATCGTAAAAAATATTTTTAATCCGTTTTTTTCTACCAAAAAAAGCGGCGGAACCGGATTAGGGTTGTCGATAGCCTTAAACAACGTTATGGTTCACGGGGGATATATAAGCGCGGAAAATTCAAAAGAACTTGGAGGGGCAAAAATCAGCGTGTTTTTACCTTATCTGGCATAATTATTGCATTACTTATATAAAGTAAGTAAAGTTTAGAAACTTTCCCGCCTGCGAGGGAATGACAAATATTTAACGGTTTATTTTGGAGGGGCAAAAAATGTTCAGCGGAATTTACGATGTTTTAGGAAAAAGCTTAGATGTTCTGAGCGACAGGCAGAACATTATCGCTTCTAACGTCGCAAATGCAAATACGCCGGGTTATAAGGCGAAAGAACTTAATTTCGAACAGGTTATGAAAAGCCTCGTTCCTTCGGCAGATTCTTTGAATATGAAGGCAACGTCGCAAAAAGATTTAGCCGGCGGCGGATATACGGCAGGGTCGTCTTCGGAAACACAATCGAATTACATAAAATCGTTCGTTCATAATCAAAAAGACGAAACCGTTCCGGCGCTCGACGGCAATACGGTTGACCTGAGCAAAGAAATGAGCGATATGTCATCAAACGCAATAAGATTTCAGGCGGTTGCCGGTTTATTGTCGAAGAAATTTGCGACTTTAACATATGCCGTAACCAATGCTACTCCTTAATATGCGCAATATAATATAATAATATAGGTGTATTATGAGCTTTAACGAGTCTCTGAAAATTGCGGCGGAAGGACTGAACGCCGAAAGAATAAGGATGAATGTTATTTCGTCCAATCTTGCAAACATAAATACGGACGATGCCGGCAACGGACTGCCTTACGTAAAAAAAGAACCTCTTTTTAAAACCGTTAAGTTTAAAAATTATTTCGGCGTCGAAGTAGAAAAAATAGAAAACGCTAAAAATCCGTTTTCCGAAAAATACGACCCGGGCAGTCCATTGGCCAATAAAGCCGGATACGTCAAAACTCCCAATATATCGTCGATAAGGGAGCTTGTAAATATGATTTCGGCAACGAGGGCGTATCAGGCGGACGCTCAGGTTATATCGGAATCTAAAGCTATGTCGCAGTCGTCGTTAAAAATTTGATTTGACGGGATATTTGGAAGGATATATATGAGACAGATTTCAAATTATGATATAATTAAAATTAAAGCGGGCTTAAACGAATCACATTGGATAGATTTAAGCCCGCCGTCATTGCTTCGCTTGCGCTCGCAATGACACTCTCAGGGAGGCATTATGGCTATACCTATAGGCGCCGGTAGCGCAATAAATTTAAACTCTATAAAAGAACTTAATCCCAACAGTATCGTTAACGGGGGAAGTTCCGGTTCAGCGACGGCTCAGGAAGGCGCGGGAGGAGGCTCTTTCGCCGATACTCTTTTAAATTCCATAAACAAAGTCAACGACCTTCAAAACACGGCAAATAACTCGGCGGAAGCCATTGCCGACGGAAAGTCGTCCAATATACATCAAGCAATGATAGATATGGAAAAAGCGAACGATTCCTTCGAACTGATGATGCAGGTTAGAAACAAAATTATAACCGCATACAATTCAATTATGAATATGCAAATATAAAATAAATGGCCGCCACTTTTAAAGATTTCGGTTCCCAATTAAAAACTTTTTTTATCGAGCTTTCGGTTGAACGAAAGATCGTGTTTTCCCTTGTAATAATAGGGGTCGCCGCGGCTATATACTTTACCGCTCTTTACGCGACCGCTCCCCAATACGGGGTTCTTTATTCCAATTTAAACGCGCCGGCCGCATCCGGAATAATCGACAAGCTTCATTCATACAATATACCTTATAAACTCGAGGACAGGGGTAAAACTATACTTATTCCTAAAAACGAGGTTTACGACACGCGCCTTAAACTGGCTTCCATAGGGCTCCCCCGCCAGGAAGGAGTAGGATTTTCCATATTCGACAAAGTCCAGATAGGCATGACCGACTTTATGCAGCATGTGGATTATCAGCGGGCATTGCAGGGAGAATTAGAAAGAACGATAGACCAG
>JAJXXD010000145.1 GCA_021781285.1 bacterium
AGAACCGGATATTATAACTCCTTATACGTTTCGGTCCCCCTTGTCTCCGTATGCCGCATTGAAACAAGAAGGCGGAGACCTGTGCATTAAAGAAATCCTCTTTAAATTTTACGATTTGAATAAAGCCTATGACTATATGCTAGTCGAAGGCGCAGGCGGCATGCTCGTTCCTTTAAAGAAAAAGCATTTTATGATAGATATCGCTAAATATATAGATGCGGGTATTATTTTAGTAACGAAGGCGGGTTTAGGAATGATAAACCAGACGCTCTTAAATATAGAATATGCAAAAAGCCGCGATATCGGCATATCCGGCATAATTATAAATAACGTTTTAAACGAAAACGACGAAAGCGTATCGTCCAATAAAGAAATACTCGGCGAATTTACGGATGTACCGATTATAGGGGATATTCCGTATCTGCCGGGAAAGAAACGGCCGGAAAATATAAATATGCTGAACGATTTGGCTTTAAAATATATAGACTTGGAAAAGATTTTATTATAAAATATTTAAAATATAAATATTTTATAATTAATAAAAATTAAAGGAGGATTAAACACTATATGCATTTCAAATTTTCCGACAGATTAGGCAAACTTCCGGTATATCTTTTTGCCGAAATAGACAAACTTAAATCTCAGGTGAAGGCAAAAGGCGTAGATATAATAAGCTTCGGCATCGGAGACCCTGATCTTCCCACTCCCAAGACGATAGTCGATGTCCTTAAAAAAGAAAGCGAGATAGACGTTAACCAAAAATATCCTTCGTATGAAGGGCTGTTAAAGTTCAGGGAATCGGTTTCCGATTGGTATAAAAAAAGGTTCAACGTCGGATTAGACCCTGAAACGGAAGTTTTATCCCTTATAGGTTCAAAAGAGGGAATAGGCCACCTGCCCCTTGCTTTTATAAACCCGGGCGACGTGGTTTTAATTCCTGACCCCGGTTATCCGGTGTACAGGGCCGGAACTATTTTTGCCGGAGGTATTCCGTATGTTATGCCTCTCAAAGAAGAGAACGATTTCCTGCCGGATTTTTCATTAATACCCGAAGATATTTTAAAAAAAGCGAAACTTATGTTTTTGAATTATCCCAATAATCCTACTTCTGCTACGGCGGACAGGCATTTTTTCAACGAAGTCGTTAAATTCGCAAAGAAAAACGAAATAATAGTCGCTCACGATTTTGCTTACTCCGAAGTTTATACCGGCGAAAAAGGAAACGATTCTTTTTTAGAAGCTAACGGGGCAAAAGAAATCGGAATAGAACTCCATTCTCTTTCTAAAACTTTTAATATGACGGGGTTCAGGATAGGATTCGCAGCCGGCAACGAAGAAGTCATAAAAGGACTTGGAGCCGTTAAAACCAATCTGGATTCCGGAGTGTTTCAGGCTATACAGCTTGCCGGAGCCTACGGACTCGATAACGAACTTAAAGCCGTGGAAGACAATAATAAAATTTATAAAAAAAGGCGTGAATTATTAATCGGCGGTTTGGAAAAATTAGGATATAAAGTCTATAAATCGGATGCCACGTTTTACGTGTGGGCGCATGTTCCAAAGGCAAATATGACGTCTAAGGAATTTGCCGTGTCCCTTTTAAACGAAACGGGCATTATCGTAACGCCGGGTTCGGGATTCGGCGATTACGGCGAAGGATATATAAGATTTTCTCTGACGCTCAGCGAAAACCGCATTAAAGAAGCTTTAGTCCGCATGGGCGCCTAAAATTAAGATAATAAAACGCGGCGATATGGACGGCAAACCGTGGTCCCGCACGGGCGGCGGCAGGGATATGGATATATGTTTAGGATTAGGAAGCAATATCGGAAATACGGAAGATAATCTGCTGAAAGCGCTAAGTTTAATTAAAAGCGCGGCTTCCGCCCCGCGAAGCCCGTTGGCGGGGGCGGTTATGCCGGACATTTCTTCGGTATTTTTATCTTCGCCGGTCGGAAATATTAATCAGCCTTATTTTTTAAATTGCGCCGTAATGCTTGGAATGCCGGGAGTAAAAGATTATGCGGTTTTCGGAAGACGGCTTCTTTCCGTTTTAAAAGATATAGAAAAAAATATGGGCAGGAAAAACGAAAGCGGAAGATATATGCCGAGGGTTATAGATATCGACATACTTTTCGTTTACGATAACGTTCAAAAAAATTTAATAACATTAGATTTGCCGGAACTAAAACTGCCGCACCCCGAGATTTTTAACCGCAGGTTCGTTCTTTCCCCGCTTTTAGATTTGTCTTATAATCTTAATAAGCCTTTCGATGAAGAAAGCATAAAAAAAGCCCTTGCTGAATTGGAAAATTCGGATGCAGGGGCTTTACAGAAAATATCTTATTACGGCAGATTTGACGAACGCTTGACTCGAATCTTACGCTAACGGGCGACGAGCTTCTCTTCGCAGAGAACTTTATGCGGAAGCTCTTCGTCGTAAATAGATATAAGCCCTCTTTTTACTTCCATAATCTGCGGCTCTAAAGACCCGAACCTTTCGATTAAAAATTCGGCCGCCTCCTGTGGCTTTATTATGTCTCCGCAAGTAAAAATATCTACCGCCGCATAGTCGTATTCCGGCCATGTGTGTATGGAAAGATGCGATTCCGCAATTATCACCATTCCGCTGATTCCGAACGGATTAAATTCGTGAAATTTATGTTCTACTATGGTCGCTTTTGCTTCCGTCGCCGCGTCGAGCATTGCGGTTTCGACGAAATCAAGGTCGGCCAAAATATTTTTTTTACATTTTTTTAATTCTAAAAGTAAATGCGTTCCCAAGGAATTCATTTTACCCTTACCTCCTCAGAAGATTATAAGTCTTCTTAATAAATTTTAATAAAAAGATAAAATAAAAACACGATTTTTTATTATATGTTATTTAGTGAAAAATGCAAGAAAAATTTTATAAAATTTTAATAAAACATCGGCTAAAAAATATATTGACTTAAAACTTATTATAATATATATATATTAACTATAAATCAATTTAATTCTTTTTAATTTTAAGGGGGTAGAATTATTATGAAAAAAAGCATTTCGGTTTTATTAATTGCCGCAGCATTAATTTTTAGCGCCACTACGGTTTTCGCCGCATCGGGTTCTTCGCTTTTCAGCTCTGAAGGCTGTATCGCCTGCCACGCCGTTAACGGTCAGGGCGGTTCGGTAGGTCCGGATTTATCCCATGTAGGCAGCAAAAGAAGCCTTTCCTGGCTTAAAACCCAAATAACCAATCCCGGCGCTCATTTTGCCGCCGGAACAACAGCCAACATCGACGGTCAGTCATATCAGGCTATTATGCCCGGACACAGACATATGGCGGCGTCAAAACTTAACGCATTAGCCGCTTATCTTGAATCTTTAAAATAATATAATATAGATAATAGATAAT
>JAJXXD010000054.1 GCA_021781285.1 bacterium
ATAATAGTCTATTATCTAAACTATCTGACTTATATTCTGGCAAAAATATTGGTTAAAATAAAATATGCGGGACTAATAAACATACTTTCAAATGATTTAATTGTTCCGGAACTTATAGAATCCGAATTTACTCCGCAAAACGTCTTTAAAGAAGCCGATAAATTTTTAAAGAACGATGGCTATAGAAAATCCGTATTAAGTAAAATATCCGCCGTAATTTCTATGCTAGATGCAGGCGTTAATCCATTCGATGCCGCGGCGGGCGTTATTTATGATAAAATATTAAAAAATGTTTAATAAAAAAAATATAAAAAAAGATTTATCGGTTTTAAAAAGACTCCTGCCTTATATACTGCCTTATAAAAAAAGGCTTATTATGGCGGTAATAAGCATGGCGGTCGTTTCCGCGCTTACCGGCGCGCTTGCCTATATAGTAAAGCCGTTAATAAATAACATATTTATCACTAAAAGCTATACCGAACTTATGTTAATTCCCCTGCTCGTCATATTAATATTTCTTGTAAAAAATATTTTTTATTATGCCGAATTTTATTACACGGGTTCAGTGGGGCAGAATATTATACGCTCCCTCAGGGACGAGGTTTATTCCGCCGTAGTAAAACTGCCGGTTTCAAAGCTGAATAAGATTCCTACCGGAGTTTTAATTGCAAGAATCACATACGACATAAACATTATCCAGAGAACAGTTTCGGATTCGGTGAGCGCCGTTATGAAAGATATCCTTACCGTAATAGTGCTTTTAGCCGTAGTAATATATATGGATTTTTATCTTTCGATAGCCGTTCTGGTATTGTTTCCTATCGTAATCCTTCCCGTAACCCTGCTCGGTAAAAAAGCAAGAAGAACAAGTACCGATACGCAGACGGAAATGGGCAATATAACCAAGTTTTTGGATGAAACTATTTCCAATTTAAGAATGGTTAAGGCTTATAATATGGAAGAATCTGAAATCGGCCGTTTTAAGAAATTATCGGATAATCTTTACAGGTTTTTTATGAGAATGACTAAAATAAGAGGACTGACCGTGCCTTTTGTTGAATTGGTGGGAGGGATTTCCGTTGCCGCCATTATATTTATAGGCGGGCTTCAAGTGATAAAATTCGGATATACACCCGGCAGTTTCTTCTCTTTTTTAACGGCAATTCTTTTGCTTTACGAGCCGGTTAAAAGTTTGTCGCGCCTCAATAACAGTCTGCAGGAGGGCATAGCCGCAGGGACCAGAATCTTTGACATATTAGACGAAAAACCCGAAGAGAAAGGCGGAATAGCGCCCGTTCCTCCGGAAATTGCAACTCTCGAAATAAGCGGTCTTTATTTTAGCTACGATAAAGATAAAAACGAAAATTACGATTTAAAAAATATAAATATAAAAATTCATAAAGGAGAAATAGCAGCCTTAGCCGGTTATTCCGGGGCAGGCAAAAGCACTATTTCGATGCTCATACCCCGTTTTTACGAACCGGATGCGGGAGAGATAAAATTAAACGGAATCAATATAAAAGAATTTAGCGTAAAAGAGCTAAGGAATTCCATATCTTATGTATCACAGAACGTAGTTCTGTTTAACGAATCCATAAGATTTAATATAGAATACGGAACCGGCGGTAAAAGCGCGGAAGATGTAATGAATGCCGCAAAATTGGCATTTGCGCATGATTTTATAATGAGCCTTCCCGGCGGGTACGATACCATAGTGGATGAAGCAGGTTCAAGACTGTCCGGCGGCGAAAAGCAAAGGATTCTGATTGCGAGGGCCTTTTTAAAAAATTCCCCAATATTAATACTTGACGAGGCTACGTCTTCTTTAGACAGCGAATCTGAAAAAGAAATCCAGAATGCTTTATTCGGGTCGGACGGAAATCCAAACGGCTTATGTAGAAATAAAATCGCGCTCGTTATAGCTCACAGGCTTTCTACCGTAAAGCATGCCGATATTATTTATGTTTTGGAAAAGGGTGGAATAGCCGAAAGCGGAACTGACGACGAACTGATAAAGCATGACGGAATCTATAAAAATCTTATTGTAAAACAGATGGAATAGCTGTTTATATATATGGAAAAAGTCTTATTTGCCTTTTATAATATTCTTCTATTACTTTTATTCCCGTTTTTCTTTATAGCGTTAATCATATTCAGCCTGACGAAAAATAAAAAAAGCGAAGGATTTTTTTATAAACTGTTTCCTTTTGCTTTCAAGCCGTTAAAAGATTCTGCTTCAGAAGGAGGGATATGGATTCATGCCGTATCCCTCGGGGAGCTTAGGGCATCCGTTAATTTCATAGACCTGCTGAGGAATAAAACCGGTAAAAAAATATATCTGTCGGTTACCACAAAAACCGCCTATGATTTTGCAAAAAATCTTTACAGAAACAGCGGGGATATTTTAATATTCTATTTTCCGTACGATTTTTATTTTTCGGTTAAAAGCATTCTGCGGCTGATAAAGCCGTTATTGTTTATTGCCGTCGAAACGGAAATATGGCCTAATTTATTTAACATATTAAGCAGAAGGAATATTCCGGTTGCCGTAATAAATGCAAGGATATCGGACAAATCTTACAAAAATTACTTAAATTTCAGTTTTTTTTTCAGATACGTTTTTGATAAAATCGACATAGTTTTATGTTTATCGGAAACTTATCGCAAAAAATTTTTGAGACTTGGAATTAAGAATGAAACCGTTCATATAACCGGCAATATGAAATTTGATTTAAATATCGGGCTTATTACGGAAGGAATTGAAGAGAAAAGCAATAAATTGAAAAGAATCTTTAATCGCGGAAAAATTATAGCCGCCGGAAGCACGCATGAAGGAGAAGAGAATTTAATTTTTGACGCCGCAATAGAATTAAGCAAAAATTTTAAAAAAGATAAATTGTTTTTATTTATCGCGCCGCGGCATCCGGAAAGATTCGGCGAAGTATATAATTTTTTGGAAAAAAGAGGAATAGAAATTTATAAACTTTCTTCCATATATTCTCCGGATTTTAAATTGGATATTTCTAAGCAGGGGGGATCGGAAACGGCGGTTATTTTAGTCGATATAATAGGAGAATTGCTTACAGTTTATAACATATGCAGCGTTGCTTTCGTAGGAGGGAGCATGGTTAACGCGGGAGGACATAACCTTCTGGAGCCTTTAATTTTCGGAAAACCTGTAATTTTCGGCAGATATATTCAAAATTTTTCAGAAATAGCAGGTGAAATTATGAAAATCAGGGCGGGAAGATTGGTAAACTCCCCCCGAGAATTATATGTCGCATTAGCTGAATATTTATATAACGAAAAAGCGTCGGAATCGGCGTCTAAAAGCGGATTAACCCTTAT
>JAJXXD010000114.1 GCA_021781285.1 bacterium
GAAGTCCTTTCGGCAGAAGGTTCTTAAGCTGAAGAACCGTTCCCATAGCTCCGTCCGAAAGTATCAATCTTTTTTTCAATTCCGCTCTGAAATCTTTTATCATAATAAAATTGTAATGAATTATCCTGCGTTAAATTTATTTTATACCGTCCGCTAAGCCGACATTTTCTATCGGCCTGCCCAGAAATTTTCCGCCGAGTTCTTTAAATTTCTCGACGTCGTCGCTGACGAAAAACAGTTCGCCTCCTTTTTTCGCTCCGGACTTCAACATTCCGTTTTTCTCTAAATAATCTTTAACCGCCCCGGCGGTTTCTATGCCGGAATCTATTATTTCCGTATCTCCGTCGAGTTGGGCGGATATCGAGTCTTTGAGGATGGGATAATGCGTGCACCCTAATACGAGACATGCCGGTTTTTCGGCAGTTAAGGAAGATAAATAATGTTTTATGACGCCTTTTGTTATTTCTTGGTTTAAAAACCCTTCTTCTACTAACGGCACGAAAAGCGGGCAGGCTTTCTCGGTAACTTTAAAACCGCTGCCGAACAGACTGCTCTTATCGCCTTTTAAAGAAGCAATTTCTTTATATATCGCCGTTGAATACGCCCTGCTTTTAATCGTTGCGGATGTTCCTATTACGGCTATATTTCCGCCCGAAGATGCTTGTACCGCTTTTTTCGCTCCGGGTTCTATTACGCCGAATACCGGAACGTCCGCTTTGTTTTGCAAATATTCTAAAGCCATGCTCGACGAAGTATTGCATGCAACCACTACAATCTTGACATTTCTGCCGGTTAAAAACCCTAAAATTTCGGACGAATATTTAATTATCGTTTCTTTTGACTTATTTCCGTACGGGACCCTTGCCGTATCGCCGAAATAAATCAAATCCTCTAACGGCAAGATTTTCCTTATTTCTTTAAAAACCGTCAGCCCTCCAAGACCTGAATCGAATATTCCTATAGGAGAATCGTTAAATTTCATTTATAATTTTAATATGGAATCACTTTAATAATTATGATAAAATCAATTAATTACCTTAATTATTATAAAATAAAAAATAAAAAATAAAAATAAAAAACTCGATGGAAGACAAATATATAAATAAAAGGTTCGACATCTTATCGGAAAAAAATATTGATGCCGATGTTCTAGAAACATTGGATTTCCAATATCGGGGAAGCGGCACGCTCGTGACGATAGGAACCAAGGAGTTCACGTCCGTCTGCCCGTGGACGGGACTTCCAGATACGGCGGAGCTTCTAATTACGTATCTGCCTTCTAAAAAATTAGTCGAGATGAAATCTTTAAAATATTATCTCTTGTCTTTCAGAAATGTCGGCATTCTTCAGGAGCACGCCGTAAACAGAATTATTAAAGACCTCTCAAAAATACTCAAGCCTGAATTTATGGAAGTAGAAGCAAAATTTGAATCCCGCGGCGGATTAAATACGGTAGTAAAAGTTAAATACGAAAAAGAAAAACCGCGCTCTTAAATAAATTTTCTTAAATCCCTTATATCTTTCCGCGCGCGTATTTCAAAATCGTTATCTATCCCGCCGATGTCTTTTATTTTTACAACCTCGTCAAGCGAAATTCCGTATTTGTTTTTTAAAGCGGTATCTATAAGATAATCGCAAAAGGCAAAATTTTTCGGCAGAAAACTTCCATGCAGATATGTTCCGAAAAAATTTCCTGTCCTTGCCCCTTCGGTTTTATCTTCACCGTTGTTTCCGCATCCTTTTAAGACCCTGCCTAAAACATTCTGCCCTTTTTCCAAATAAGTTCTGCCGCCGTGATTTTCGAATCCCGCCAGAATGAAACCGTCGGCTTTAACGGCTATATTTCCGATTAATCTGGGGGTCTTAGATTCCGTATAACCCTTAAATAAAGAAATACCTTTTATTATTTTGCCGTCTATAGATTTGTAATAATCGCATAACAGCTGATAACTGCCGCATACCGCCAGCATTATTTTATTCTTTTCCACCGCTTCGGTTAAGATATTTTTCTTATCGTTGATGAAATCTTCATAAATTAATGCCTGTTCGGCGTCCTGCCCTCCGCCCATAAAAAAAATATCGGCTTCGCCGCATTCTTTTTCCGCCCCCTTTCCTATAGAAACGTCAAAAGTTTTTATATCTATTCCGTAAAGAGAACACCTGTATTTAAAATAAATAATATTTCCTCTGTCCCCGTAAATATTCATAATTTCAGGATATAAATCTACGGCGGTCAATTCAAAATTTTTTTCCATTATTTGATTTTATTATTTATCGCTTTTATAAAGATTTAATTTAATCTATAAATATGTTATCATAAATATCAGTTATGTCTTTACTATCCG
This sequence comes from bacterium, assembly GCA_021781285.1. GTDB lineage: Bacteria > SZUA-79 > SZUA-79 > Acidulodesulfobacterales > Acidulodesulfobacteraceae > Acidulodesulfobacterium_A. The sequence continues at coordinate 2,346 of JAJXXD010000114.1, forward strand.
AACTAATCTTAAGCAAAATCGAAAAAAATAAAAAGCTGGGACTCTATAGAAAAATTCCCGAAATAGGCTTAAAGAAAAGCAATCTAAAAACTTGCCCCGATAAAAACATCGATAACGATTTTAATTATAGCACCGGAACCGTTAATCTTGCAACAAACGATTATTTATGGCTTTCTAAAAACGAAAAAGTAAAAAATGCGGCTAAAAAAGCCGTCGATATATACGGAACTTCAGCCTCGTCTTCTTTTTTAATATGCGGCCATTCCGATATACATCGGGAACTCGAAAAAGAATTGTGCGAATTCAAGGGAGACTATGAAGACTGCATCTTATATCCTTCGGGCTATCAAGCTAATACGGGAATAATCAGGTCTCTGTCAAGCGTTTCTCCTCTAAAAACATTCATAGCTTTTGACGAACTTTCCCATGCCTCCATTATAGACGGAGTTCTAGCATCCGGCGTAAAATTCAAAAGTTTTAAACATAACGATTTAAACCATCTCGAAAGCATATTAAGAAGGCATAAAGACTCCGAAATAAAGTTGGTTATAACCGAGGGTGTTTTCAGTATGGACGGAGATATCCCCGATTTGCCCGGTATTATAAAGATAGCAAAGCGTTACGATGCCTTGAGTATCGTCGATGACGCCCATGCAACCGGAACAATCGGACAAAAAGGGGGCGGGAGCGCCGATTTTCATAAAGTAAAACCCGATATAATCATAGGAACTCTGGGCAAAGCTCTGGCATCAAACGGGGCTTTCGCTATTTCAAGCCGTTTAATAATAGAATATCTGATTAATTTCAGCAGAGCATTCATATTTTCTACCGGCATACCTCCTGCGTCAGCCGCTTCGGCTCTCGAAGCCTTAAGGTTAATAAAGGAAAACCCCGGAATAATCCAAATATTAAAAGATAACTCCGAATTTGCCCGCAAATATATAAGCGGGTCGGGATTGAACATTCTGAATTCA
>JAJXXD010000204.1 GCA_021781285.1 bacterium
GGTTAATTTTTTATGTATATGCCGGAAGAAGATTTTATGCTTTCCGATAAAATATCGAATAACGATTCGATATCGAATACGGTTTGAAATTTTTTCCTTTCCGTTTCCAACAAACGTTCGCTTTCCGAAAGTTTGTCTATTCCTTTGAGCATAGAGTCTAATTCTGTTTTAATTTCGATATCCGGTTCCCCGTCTCCGGCTTTCAGTATTTCTTCCAGCCTGCGCCCGCCTATAGCCATTAAATTTTTTAAAGAAGAACAGTTAATAATTTCGTTTTCCAACCGCGTCCTTTTTTGTATAATTTCTTTATAATTTTCCAGATCTTTTCCGATAATGCCGGCTATGGCTTTAACTTCTTCTTTTAATTTTTTGACTTTTTTTACGTCGAGATAATTGCCTGCTTTAAACTCGCCGAAAAAAACAGGGGAATCGCCGCCTCCGGTTCCATTTGATTTTGCCAGGCGTTCTTTGAAAAAGGATAAATATTCTTCTCTCCCGAGATTGACGACTTTAAATACTTCGCCTTTTTTATTCTTTATCTGAACGTATATATCCATAAGCAGAATTATTATAATATTATTAATGCTTTTTTAATGTGACTTTTATCATTTACCGCATCAATTTTCGAAGGGATTTATATGCACCATAACGTCGTTTATATAAATATTGGACGACATAAGACTGCTCTTCACGTTTTCCGCAATATCGTGGGACATTTTAACCGTCATATTTTGATTGATTTCTATTTCTACGTCTATATAAAAATACGGACCGGATTTCCTGACTTTTATATCCGTAATTTTTTCTACTCCCTTAACGGAGGTAATTATATTTTTTATTTTATCTACCACAAAGAGCGGAGGGCTTTCGTCCATAAGATTGCCTATGGATTCCCTGATAAGCTTTAAAGCCAGCCTGAATATAAAAAAACTGACGACTATTCCGGCTATAGGGTCCATATAGTAATATCCTTTTATGGCAAAAAGTATCCCTACTACTACGGCCAGGGATACGATGACGTCGCTTCTGTGGTCATAAGCGGTCGCAATCAGTCCGGTAGATTTTAAAAGATTGCCCCACCGGAGCGTCCATTTATACAGGATTTCTTTAACTACCACGGTCGCAAGAGCTACTATCAAGGTATCTATCGCCGGTTTTTCGTAATAATGGAAATATAATTTATAAGCGGAAACCCCTATTATAGAAAATCCAAAAAGTATTAATATCAATGCGACTATAAAAGTCGCAATCATTTCGGCTTTTGCATGACCGTACGGATGTTCTTTGTCCTGAGGTTTGCTAGATATCTTAAAGGACGTGTAAACGACAAATCCGGCAAATATATCGGAGAGAGAATTGAAGCCGTCGGCTACAAGCGCTTCGGAATTTCCGACGATCCCCACATAAAACTTTGCGATCGTCAATATTAAATTTACGAAAATACCTACGTAAGAAATAAATTTTAATTTATTGAATATATTTTCGCGGCTGATATTAAAAGGTTTCAAATTTATAGCGGCATTAATAGTTTATATTAATTAACATTGCGGGTTGCCGTCGGTTAAGGCTATTTCTATCGCAACGGGATAAATTTTATGTTCCGCCTTATGGACTTTTGCTTCCAACGATTCCACCGTATCTGAATCTTCTATTTTAACGATTTCCTGGCATATAATCGGACCGGCATCTACTTCCTGAGTAACGTAATGTACGGTAACTCCCGTATATTTTACTCCGTACTCGAATGCGTTTTTTATCGCATCTCTGCCTTTAAAAGCGGGAAGCAGCGAAGGATGGATATTGATTATTTTATACGGAAATTTTGAAACGAATTCTTTGGAGAGTATTTTCATAAAACCCGCTAGAATTATATACTTTATTTTATATTTTTCAATAATGTTTTCCAGCGCGCTTTCAAAAAGTTTCCTTTCGGAAAGAGAAGTAAAAGGTATCGTAAAAATAGGAATATCCGGCGAGGTTTTTTTAACCTTGCCTATAACCGGCGCGCCTTCGATATTTGAAACGACGGCAGATATATTTACCAAGCCGGAACCGGTCTTGCTCATGTAAAATTTATTAATTAAATTCAAGGCGTTAGAGCCGTTTCCTGAAGCTAAAATGATACAATTTTTTTGCATTTTTTTATATTTAAATCAGGTTGACCGCAGGTTCTCCCGCAAAGGTTTTAGAATGTATTATTTTGCCTATATTATACGACTTAAAATACTTTGAATATGAATACCGCGTATCGTTTATAAGGGAAATAACCTCGTCCGCCGTCCCGCCTTCCGTTACTAAAATAAGACCGATGCCTGCGTTAAAAACCCGGTAAAATTCAGCCTCGTCCAATCCGCCTTTTTCTCTAAGCAGTTTGAAAAGCTCCGGCATATCCCATGAATTTTTGCCGATTTCGGCAATAGTATTTTCCGGGAGTATTCTAACAAGATTTTCCAATATCCCCCCGCCTGTTATATGGGCAATTCCCTTAATTTTAAATTTTTCTTTAAGCGTCTGAATGAGCCCCGAATAAATAATGGTAGGTTCTAAAAGAGCGTCTTTAACGGTTCTTCCGTCTTTAAGCAAAGGTTCGTTTATATTTAAACCCATCATTTCAAAAACAATTTTTCTGGCGAGGGAATAACCGTTGGAATGCAGCCCGCTTGAGGCTATGCCGATTATTTTATCTCCTTCCGTAATTCCCTTTCCGTCGATAATTTCGTCTTTTTCTACTATTCCTACGGCAAAACCGGCTAAATCATATTCGCCCGACTGGTAAAAAGACGGCATCTCCGCCATTTCTCCGCCCAAAAGGGAGCACTTTGCTTCTTTGCACCCGGCGGCTATTCCCGAAACTATCTCTTTTATAATACGAGGGTCTAAATTTGAAGTGGATATGTAATCCAGAAAAAAAAGGGGCTTGGCTCCAAGACAGGCAATATCGTTTATGCTCATAGCCACCAAGTCTATGCCTATAGTATCGTGCTTATTTGCGGCAAAAGCGACTTTTAGTTTGGTACCCACCCCGTCCGTTCCGGAGACTAAAACCGCATTTTTATAATTCAGTTCTCCTATGGAAAACAGGGAGCCGAACAAACCGAAATTATCTATCGCTCCTTTAGTATAAGTGCTTTTGACCATAGAAGTAATATCTGAAACCGCTTTTTTCCCGGCTTCTATATTTACGCCCGCTTTTTTATAATCCATAATTGTATGATTTTATAATTTTTTAGAGATTTTGTAAAGCTGGAGCCGCCGATATTGAAAAATAAATTTTTTATGATATATTTTAAAAATAGGAATATTAATTGTATTGT
>JAJXXD010000044.1 GCA_021781285.1 bacterium
AATCAGGAAAAGAATCGATAGCAAACCAAATTAAATAAATTTTCACTATGGATAACAATTCTATTTCTATACTTATAGTAGATGACGATATAAATTATAGGACAATACTTTTCGACTACTTAAAAAGCGAGGGTTATGACGTAGTGTCCGTAGGTTCTGCCGAAGAGGCTATAAATAGGCTGGAAAAAGATTTTTTCAATATTATAATATCGGACCTGAAATTACCCGGGAAATCCGGAATAGATCTGCTAAATACCGTAAAATCAAGGTCTAAAGATGCCGAAATGATTATTCTGACTGCTTTCGGAAGCGTAGATTCCGCCGTAGCGGCATTAAAAATAGGAGCCTGCGATTATTTAGTCAAACCTTTAAGTCTGGAAGAACTCAGCATAACGATAAAAAGACTTATCGAGAAAATAAATCTTAAGAATTATGCGTCTTATTTCAAGCGTGAAATTTTTAAAAGATTTTTTATAGGAAAATCGAAAGCGGCGGCCAAGGTCATAGAGGATATTACCGTTGCCGCAAAATCAAACCTGAACGTTCTTATTTCAGGAGAGTCGGGTACCGGCAAAGAACTTAGCGCAAATCTGCTCCACAGGCTTTCTCCAAGGAGGGATAATCCTTTTATTATAGTCGATTCATGCAATCTCTCGGAAAACCTTTTTGAATCCGAATTGTTCGGCCACGAAAGAGGTTCTTTTACCGGAGCCGACGTTCTCAAAAAAGGGCTTTTGGAATATGCCGATAAGGGAACGCTTTTTATAGACGAGATAGGAGAAGTGAGCGGCATAATACAAAGCAAGCTTCTAAGGATAATAGATACCAAGAGCTTCAGAAGGGTCGGTTCTTCCAAAAATCTTTTCATAGATACCAGAATTATAACGGCAACAAATAAAAATCTTAAAAATATGGTTGAAGACGGCCGTTTCAGAGGAGATTTATTTTACAGGATAAGCGGGTTTACGATAGAGCTTCCGCCTTTAAGGGAAAGAAAAGAAGATATTCCACATTTAGCGCATTATTTTATGACTAAAGAAAATAAGGTTCAATTTTCAAAGCCTATTTCGCAGTCCGCTATGGATAAGCTTATGAATTACGACTGGCCGGGAAACGTAAGGGAATTAAAAAACGTTATAGAAAGAGGCATAGTATTGTCCGAAGGGAAAGACGAAATCCCCGAGGGAGCCATACAGCTTGAAATTTCAAACGCTAAAAATTATTACGGCGGAAAAGAGTTCGAAATTTTCGAGAAAAATTTATCTTTGAAAGAAATAGAAGAAAAATATATAAATTATCTCCTTTCCAAAGGGCTTACCAAATCAGAGATTGCGCGGATTATAGGGGAAAGCGAAAGATCCGTTTACAGAAAACTTTCGGCAATAAAAATTTAATTATTTTTATTTATTTATTTATTTAATTGATTTAAAATTAATAAAAACCGCCGAGGTAAATCGGCGTATATTTTCAATTTAACGCTGGGGGTTATTATATGAACTTTTCAAGAATCAAAAAAGTTTCGATTAAGACCAAACTGCTCGTTTTAATTTTTGTAATTTTAGTTTTAATGTTATCGTTTTTGACATATTATGCGGTATATTATCAGAACAAAATGTCCGTAAAAACGACGTCGTTCGATGCCGTCGTTACCGCCAAGACGATGCTGTCGAGTATGAACGGCATGATGCTTAACGGCACGATAGCCAATAAATCGGACAGAAGGCAGTTATTCGGCATATACCAAAAAATTAAGGGAATCAAGTATTTTAAAGTGGTAAGGGGAAATTCGGTCGATAAAGAATTCGGCGCAGGTTTAAAACAGGAAGTTCCGACGTCGAACTTCGACAAAGAAATACTTGCATCTAACAAGGAGATAACGAGAGTTTACGAAAAAAACGGGCAGAAATATTTAAAAGTAGGAGTTCCTTTTACGGCGGAAAAGATGTCCCGCGGCGTACCATGTCTTGCGTGTCACACGGTTAAGGCGGGAACCGTCCTCGGCGGAGTCGAACTTATTTATTCTCTTAAAAATTCAGTAAACGCTTCAAATATTTTTATGAGAACTATTATTGTTTTCTCGATTATACTTATTATTCTGTCGATTATAGTTATATATTTTTTACTTAAACAGGCTTTTATTAAACCTATCACCGTTTTTTATCGCAGGGTCAGAGATATATCGAAAGGCGAAGGAGATTTAAGCAAATTGATTCCTATGGATTGTTTCGACAAGACGGTAATTATTGCCAAACGCCATAAAAACTGCATGCTTAAGGAAGACGAACTGGGACCGAGATGCTGGGACAAGCAGATAGAGCAGTTCGGCGAAAAAGGAGAGCATATATGCAAAAAGTGCAATGTTTATAAAAATTCGGTTTACGACGAGATAACCTCGGTCGTCAACGAATTTAATAAATTCATTATCGATATCAGGGAAATAGTAAAATCCATCACTGAAGAGGCAATGACTATCGTCGATGTAAGCACTACCATAGAAGGCCATGTGGATGAAATCAGCGGCAAAGCGCAGGAACAAGCGGAAATTGCCACTCACGTAGCTGCGGCTTCCGAAGAAATGTCCCAGACTATTAAAGAGATTGCCAAGAATACCCAAAATGTGAGTTTTATCGCAAAGGAAGCCTCGGACAGCGCCAAAGACGGTTTCGATATAGTCGAAAAATCTATTTCAGGCATTAAAAACGTCGCCGTTCTTACTAAACAGTTAGGCGGTCTTATAAGCGGATTAGACAAAAGCTCTTTCGAAATAGGTGAAATCATTTCGGTGATAAACGACATAGCCGACCAGACCAATCTGCTCGCCCTTAACGCCGCGATAGAAGCCGCACGTGCGGGAGAATCCGGCAGGGGATTTGCCGTAGTAGCCGACGAAGTAAGGAAATTAGCCGAAAGAACCGTTAAGGCCACTAAAGAAATAGTATCCAAAGTTCAAACAATGCAGCAGAGCACGCAGGATACTAAAACATCTATGGATAAAACGATGAGCGAGGTCGATTTGTCAGTGGGTTATGCTTCGAAGGCTGGCGAATCTTTAGACGGTATAGAAAAAAGCATACTGAGTTTAACCGACCAGATCAGTTCCATAGCCGCCGCATCGGAAGAACAGACCGCGGCAACCAACGAGATATCCCAGAATATTGAAACGGTATCCAACCTTTCAGTGTCTAATTCCGAAAAATCTTCTAAGACTGCCAAAGAGGCGGCTTCAATCTACGGAGAGCTTGAAGTATTAATAGGCATATTGAAAAAGTTTAAATATTAAATTTATTAAGAAAGGAGGAATATTATTTGATCG
>JAJXXD010000158.1 GCA_021781285.1 bacterium
CCGCTATTCATTGTAAAATCGACAATTTAAAAGGCCTGAAAGAGAATGTTATTATGGGGAGATTAATACCTGCCGGAACGGGCTTTAAAAAATATTCGCATCTTGATGTCGATGAGATATAAAAATACAAAAAATATGTTGACAAAAAATTAATTAAATATTAAAATCTTAAATTCCACTAATTAGTTATAAAAATAAATAAAAGGAGTAAAAGTGCCGACCATAAATCAGTTAATCAGGAATGCAAGGAAAAAAGTTGCCAAAAAGACATCTTCTCCGGCATTAAAGGGTTCGCCTCAAAAGAGAGGGGTCTGCGTCAGGGTTTACACGACAACCCCTAAAAAACCGAACTCCGCTCTCAGAAAAGTGGCGAGGGTCAAATTAACCAACGGAATGGAAGTAACTACTTATATTCCGGGAGAAGGGCATAATTTACAGGAACATTCGGTTGTGTTAATAAGGGGCGGAAGAGTAAAAGATCTGCCGGGCGTCAGATACCATATAATAAGGGGAGCGCTTGATTGCGTGGGCGTTAACGGAAGAAAACAAAGCAGGTCGAAGTACGGAACTAAAAGGGCCAAATAAATAAAACAAATAAATAAAACATAGAAAAATAACGTGTTAAAGTAAGGAGCGGAAAATTGTCCCGAAGAAAAAGAGCTGTTAAAAGAGTCGTTGAAGGCGATCCAAAGTTCAATGATAAAGTGGTGCAGAAGTTTTTAAATAAACTTATGTATGACGGAAAAAAAAGTATAAGCGAAAAAATATTTTATGGTTCCCTTGACATCATTTCCGAAAAAACCAAAGACGACGGATTTAAGATTTTTAAGCAGGCCATTGAAAACGTGAAGCCCGTTTTAGAGGTTAAAGCTAGAAGAATAGGCGGTTCAAACTATCAAGTTCCTGTGGAAGTTAGAGCCGACAGAAGATTATATTTGGCGATCAGGTGGATTATCGGCTATGCAAGGTCAAGAAACGAGAAGTCTATGGAAGAAAACTTAGCTCTTGAGATATTGGATGCGGCAAACAATAGAGGCAGTTCAATTAAAAAGAAGGAGGATACTTTTAAAATGGCTGAAGCGAATAAAGCTTTTGCTCATTTTAAATGGTAATGGGTTTATAAATGGCAGATAAAATATCCTTAGATAAAACTAGAAATATAGGCATAATGGCGCACATTGACGCCGGAAAGACTACTACCACCGAAAGAATTTTGTATTATACGGGGGTTAATTATAAAATAGGTGAAGTACATGAAGGTACTGCCACCATGGATTGGATGGAGCAGGAGCAGGAAAGAGGAATAACTATTACTTCTGCGGCAACGACTTGTTTCTGGAAAAATCATAGAATAAATATAATAGATACCCCGGGGCATGTCGATTTCACGATTGAAGTCGAAAGATCTTTAAGGGTTTTAGACGGCGCCGTTGCAGTTTTTGACGGTGTTGCAGGCGTCGAACCTCAATCGGAGACTGTATGGAGACAGGCCGATAAATATAAAGTTCCCAGGATATGTTTTGTCAATAAAATGGACAGGACGGGCGCAAATTATTTCAGATGCGTCGATATGATAAGAACAAGGCTTAACGCCGTTCCGGTCGTAATGCAGATTCCCATGGGATTAGAGGAGAATTTTAAAGGCATAATCGACATTGCTAAAATGAAAGCCTATTTATATAAAGATGAAACTCTGGGTGCGGAATACGATATTATCGATATCCCTGAAGAATATAAGGCGGATTCTAAAAAATATCATGATGAATTTATTGAAAGAGCATGCGATTTTAACGATAGTTTAATGGAAAAATATTTGGCAGGCGAAGAAGTGGATGTTGAGACGGCTAAGAAAGCCATAAGACAAGCCGCCTTAGAATTTAAAGTAGTTCCGGTTTTTTGCGGCTCGGCTTTTAAAAATAAGGGAGTTCAACCGTTACTCGATGCGGTAGTGGACTATTTACCTTCTCCCCTCGACGTTCCGCCTATGATAGGAATAAATCCTAAGACAGAAAAAGAAGAAGTAAGACGTCCGTCCGACGACGAACCTTTTTCGGCTTTAGCTTTTAAAATAGCCTCTGACCCTTATACCGGACAGCTTACCTACATACGTGTTTATTCCGGAGTTCTTGCATCCGGTTCTTATGTATATAATTCTGTTAAGGATTCAAAAGAAAGAATCGGAAGGCTTTTAAAAATGCATGCTAATAAAAAAGAAGAAATTAAAGAAGTGCATGCGGGCGATATTGCCGCCGCCGTCGGCTTAAGAACCACTACCACCGGAGATACTCTTTGCGATGAGTCAAATATTATAGTTCTCGAATCTATGGAATTTCCTGATCCTGTTATTTCTGTCGCCATTGAGCCGAAAACTAAAGCAGACCAGGAAAAATTAGGACTGTCTCTTCAAAAGTTGACCGTGGAAGATCCTTCGTTTAGAGTTAAAACAGATTTAGAAACAGGACAAACCATAATCTCGGGCATGGGCGAGCTTCATCTTGAAATAATCGTAGATAGGTTAACCCGCGAATTCAAAGTTGACGCAAATGTGGGCAAGCCTCAGGTTGCATATAAAGAAACAATTAATAAAAAAGTCGAATCCGAAGGCAAATTTATACGCCAATCCGGCGGCAGAGGCCAATACGGACATGTATGGCTTGAGATAGAACCGTTAGGAAAAGGCGCAGGATATGAATTCGTAAATAAAATTAAAGGCGGGGTTATTCCGCAGGAATATATACCGGCAATAAATAAAGGCGTTACGGAGGCTTTAACTACCGGAGTTTTAGCAGGTTATCCCGTGGTCGATGTCAAAGTATCGGTATTCGACGGGTCGTTTCATGACGTAGATTCGTCGGAGATGGCATTTAAAATTGCGGCTTCGATGTCGTTTAAAGACGGAGCCAAAAAAGCTAATCCCGCACTTCTGGAGCCTATAATGAAAGTAGAAGTTTTAGTTCCTGAAGAATTTATGGGCGACGTTATAGGAGATTTAAATTCAAGAAGAGGAAAAATTTTAAATTTAGAAGCACGCGCCGGAATTCAGGTTATAAATGCCGAGGTTCCGCTGGCTCAAATGTTCGGTTACTCTACGGATTTAAGGTCTAAAACGCAGGGAAGGGCAAATTATACTATGGAATTTCTAAAATATGAGCAGGTGCCCAAGGTTATATCCGAAGAAATTATAGCTAAATCGCAAGGTAAATAGATATTATTAGGAGGAACTAAATGTCCAAAGAGAAATTCGACAGATCTAAGCCCCATGTCAACATAGGAACCATAGGTCACGTTGACCACGGCAAAACAACATTAAC
>JAJXXD010000055.1 GCA_021781285.1 bacterium
AGGACGCTGGCTCAATCCGAAAAAACAACAGTCGAAAAAGAAAAACTTGCGGAAGAAAAACTTAAGGAAAAAATTATTGAATTAGAAAAGGTTTCCGGCATGACCTCGGCGGAAGCTAAAAGCACCCTTATAAATTCGATTACCGAAGAAGCCAAGCATGAGTCCGCAAAGGCTATCAAAAGGATAGAAGACGAAACTAGAGAAATTGCTGATAAAAAGGCGAAAGAGATTATAGCGACCGCCATTCAGCGGTATGCAGGGGATTACGTAGCGGAAAAATCCATATCTTCCGTTCAACTCCCAAGCGATGAAATGAAAGGCAGAATCATAGGAAGGGAAGGCAGGAATATCAGGGCGCTCGAAGCCGCTACGGGAGTCGATTTGATAATAGACGAAACTCCAGAAGCGGTTATTCTGTCTTCTTTTAATCCCGTCAAAAGAGAGATTGCAAGACTTTCGTTGGAAAGATTGATAGCCGACGGAAGAATCCATCCGGCAAGAATAGAAGAAATAGTCGCCAAAGTGGAAGAAGAGCTTAATCAGGCTATGAAAGAGGCCGGAGAGCAGGCTACTTTCGATGTAGGCATTCACGGCGTTCACCCTGAGCTCCTTAAGCTGTTGGGAAGGTTAAAATACAGGACGAGTTATTCCCAGAATGTGTATAACCATTCTATAGAAGTCGCTTTTCTATGTGGAATAATGGCGGCGGAACTTAATATTAACGTTAAACAGGCCAAACGTGCGGGGCTTCTGCACGATATAGGAAAAGCGGTTGACCATGAGGTTGAAGGATCTCATGCGGTTATAGGCGCCGACCTTGCAAAAAAATTCGGAGAATCTCCTAAGGTAATACATGCCATAGCGGCGCATCATTTTGACGAGGAACCCAACAGCATTCTTGCAGTTCTGGTTTCCGCCGCAGACGCTCTAAGCGCGGCAAGGCCGGGCGCGAGGAAAGAAATGTTTGAGACCTATGTGAAGCGGCTCGAAGATCTGGAGTCTATCGCAAATTCTTTCAGCGGAGTCGCTAAAAGCTACGTCATTCAGGCAGGAAGAGAAATAAGGGCTATAGTCCAGAGCCAGAAAATAACCGATGAAGATTCCGTTATGCTGTCTAAAGATATAGCAAAAAAGATTGAAACGACTATGCAGTACCCGGGGCAGATTAAGGTAACGGTTATAAGGGAAACGAGGGCAACCGAATTTGCAAGATGACGATATCAATATTCTTTTTATAGGCGACATCATAGGTAAACCGGGCAGATTAGCGGTTAAATCGCTTATCGGCGGATTAACCGAAAAATACAAGCCGGAATTAATTATTGCAAACGGCGAAAATGCCGCTCACGGTATGGGAATAACCCCGGATATTGCAGGTTTTTTGTTTGATTTAGACATAGACGTCATAACTACCGGAAACCACATATGGGATCAAAAAACCATAATTCCTTATATTAATACCCAGCACAGGCTTTTGCGTCCGGCTAACTACTCTTCTTTGGTTCCGGGGAAAGGATACGGCGTTTTCGATTCAAAATCGGGCAGGAAGATAGCCGTTATAAATTTGGAAGGAAGAGTTTTTATGAAGGGGCTTTCCGAGTCGCCTTTTACGGTTGCAAAAGACATAATTAAAGCGGTTTGCGGAGAAGCGGATGCTATCGTTATAGATTTTCACGCGGAAGCGACGTCTGAAAAAGAGGCGTTAGCATTATATTTAGACGGCGATATTTCCGCCTTTCTGGGCACCCATACCCATGTACAGACTAACGACGATATGATACTGCCTAAGGGTACCGCTTATATTACCGATGTGGGAATGGTTGGTTCAAAATATTCGGTATTGGGGACAAATAAAGATATTGCTATTAAAAGATATTTAACCGGAATGCCGGAAAAATTTATTCCGGAAGAAAACGACGTAGTTTTAAATGCAGTTTCTATAACGGTTGACAAAAAAACGAAATTAAGTAAAAATATTCAAAAAATCCGCATTGATAAAGATAAGGAATAAATTTTTAAATCATAAATAAATCCAGAAAAAGAAATTTAAATTTAAATATGAACAGCTTGAATAACGTTGGCGCAAAAAAAGAGATAGAAGACGAAATCCGCAGGCAGATAGAAGCCATTAAAAGAGGAAGCGTCGAACTCATAAAAGAAGACGAGCTTTACGAAAAATTATCATATTCCATATCTAATAATATACCCCTTAAAATCAAAGCCGGTTTCGACCCTACGTCTCCCGATATACATCTTGGGCATACGGTTTTATTGAATAAACTGCGAACCTTTCAGGAATTTGGACACATAGTATATTTTATTATAGGGGACTTTACCGCAATGATAGGCGACCCGACTGGGAAGTCCGAAACGAGAAAACCGCTGTCTAAAGAAGATGTTTTAAAAAACTCCAAGGATTACAAAGAACAGGCATTTAAAATATTAAAGCCGGAAAAAACAAAAATCCTTTTTAACAGCTGGTGGCTGTCGAATTTAAAGTTAGACGAATTCATAAAAATTTCTTCCAATTACACGGTTAGAAGAATGCTTGAAAAAGACGATTTCGAAAAAAGATTTCAGGACAACAGGCCTATAGCTATGCACGAGTTTATTTACCCGCTCCTGCAGGGTTTTGACTCCCTGTTTCTCGAAGCAGACATAGAAATCGGAGGAAACGACCAGAAATTTAACCTTATCGTCGGCAGAGAATTAATGAAAAGTTTCGGCTCAATTCCTCAAGCCATAATGACCATGCCTTTATTAGAAGGGCTCGACGGTAAAAACAAAATGAGCAAGTCGCTCGGAAACCATATAGGCGTATCCGACGAGCCTAACGAAATGTACGGCAAAATAATGTCGATATCCGATGAAATGATGATTAAATATTATGAGTTGTTGAGTTATATTTCCAATGAAAAATTAACGGAATTAAAAATAGAATTGGATAAAGGCTTAAATCCGATAACGGCAAAGAAAAGGCTTGCAGCCGAAATTGTCGAAAGATATTGGGATAAGTCTGCGGCGGAAAGGGCGGTTAAATATTTCGAGGATAAGTTTCAGAAAAAGACTAATCCTGAGGATATAACCTCCATAGAGTTTGACAATATTCAATGGAGAAAATTTATAGAAAATATAGGGCAAGGGTCGTCCGACTTCGGCGGTACATCCCTTGAGCCTTCAGATATGGTCAGAATTAACGGAGCATCTTTGCTGACGCATATTAATGCGGTTTCCAGCAACGGCGAAGCAAAAAGGCTTATTAAGCAGGATGCCGTCAAATTATATTTTAAATTATACGATAGAGCTGCT
>JAJXXD010000202.1 GCA_021781285.1 bacterium
TTTTCCTATGCCTGATTATGATTTAAGCGATAATAATAAAGTAAAAGTTAAAATTATCGGGAAAGTAATTGATGAAAATTATACCAGATTACTCATCAATAAAACAGATTTAAGTCTGGAAACAGTTATTTGCCTCGATAAAGTTCAAAAGAAAATTAAACTGACAAAAAAAGAACATGCGCTATTGAAGGAACAGGGGCTTGTTGAAGGGAGATACCCGAATCTTTTTGTTAATGCCGGTATTGCCGCTATTACCGGTGAAAAATCAGCATATATTAAACATCGCGCCTTTGACAAAAAATACTATAAATCCCTTATTATAGATTTCATTAAACAATACAGTTCTGCAAGTCGCCAAGATATAAATAGGTTAATTTTAAATAAGCTTCCGGAAATTCTGAATAATACGCAAAAAACTTATAGGATAGCCAATCTTATTTCTGAGATGGCAAAAAAGGATTGTTCTATTAAAAACATTGGTTCGGATAAAAAGCCAAAATGGGTTCTCGTTTGATGCTATATATTTATTTGTAAATTAGAAGTATTTATTAGTAAATTTATTAGTATTTGGCCAAAATACCTTAATAAATAAGAGTTTTTTTAATAAAAATTAAAATATTTTATTAGTAAATTTTAGTTTTAATCATACTTACCCCACACGTCGTCAACCGCTTTTTTCAGGGTATCCGGGGCCAAATGGCTATACCGCTTCGTCATCTGGGTTGTCCTATGCCCTAATAACTCGCCGGTAATATAAAGGCTCGTCCCATTCATTACCATTTTACTTGCGAAGACGTGCCTTAAATCGTGTATGCGCAAATCCTTTAATCCGGCATTGCGGCAGGCGGTATGAAATGAACGTTTAAAATCGCCTAATTTCCGTCCGTTATCGTTAAAGACATACAAACAGTCCTGATTTTTTTCTACCGCCTTTAAAAGCTCTTTTAATGGCTTACTTATAGGAATATACCTGTCATACTTGGTTTTAGTTCCTTTAATCGCAATAACATTATTCTGTAAATCTACATCGTCCCATTTAAGATTAAGTGCCTCGCCTTTCCGGCAGCCGGTATAAATAAGAAAAGTAATTAAATCCCTTGTTAATTTATTCGTAGAGCCTGAGATTAATTTTTGAATATCGGAATCGGATAAGGTCTTAAGGCGGGACAGCTCGTTAAGTTTTTTAATGCCGGTGCAGGGGTTTTTGTCGATATAGTTACGTTTTATGCAAAAATTAAAAAAATGCCGCAAAGTAGTTATTTCTAAATTTATCCAGCGATAATTTATTTCTTGCTCTCTTTTTTCGGCGTTTTTCGACGCATTTAATGTCTCTAATTTACGTTTTAATGAGTATCTCTCAATATCTGTAACTGTTAAACTTGCTATATCTTTATTTTGAAATATTGGTAAAAAATGTTTTGCCGCAAAGATTTTATTTGCTAATGTTCCTTTTGCATTATTTAAAGTTTTTAAATATTCCTGCCATACCTCGCCGAAAATTCTATCAGCTTTATTCTTTGACGGTATGTTAAACCTGTTTCTTATTGTATCGGCGTGAATTGCCGAAGCGACTTCCTCTGCAATATCTTTGTCCTGCGTCTTGCAAGAGTATTGATAGCGTTTCTTATCAACCTCAAATTCGCACCAGTATGTCTTTCCTCTTGTGAAAATTCTCATAAAAAATTGTAGGGGTTTTTGTAGGGAAAATTTACCAAAATTAAGTAAAATTTAACATAATTCGATAATATATGTCAAGAGGAAAGTTAGCAGAACCGCTTATCAACTGCGGTTTTGAATGGTGCGTCCAGCAGGATTCGAACCTGCGACCCACAGCTTAGAAGGCTGTTGCTCTATCCAACTGAGCTATGAACGCATAAAGGATGAAATTATATTCCTTTAAATAATATCATTTATCCTAATTTCTGTCAAATCGACGGCCTTTAAATCCTTCCTATATAAACCGTTAAATCCAATTTGTAACATTAATTTAACAAAAACTTAATATAATCGAAACAAAACTTTCATAATATAGAAACATTAAAAAAATATAATTGAATTATATTAGAAATTAATTTAATTATAAAAACAAAAAATTATGAAAAATAAATATTTATTAATATTGTTTTTTATTATCCGGTGCTTGTTTTTAAATGCAGATATAGCTTTCGGTAATTCGATATATAACGTTAAAAACAATAATTTAAATATTTTGCTTAAAAAATACGATATCAGCCTAGCTAAGCCGGAAATTATTCCCGTGAATAGCAATATTAATAAAAAAACGGTTCAAAGGAGAACCGTGAGCTCGAATCATATCCCCAAATATAGATACATATATAATAAATATAATAAAAGAGTCGAAAAGCATCCTTTACCCGGCTTTCTTATGCAAAAAGTTTCCCTTGTAGGCAGGGGAAGCGTTAAATCCGCATTAATGCTCTTATCGCGCGAAACAGGCGTCCCCGTTATTTTTTACGGGGGTTTCCCCGCCGAATTAAAAAACGACGCATATTATAAAGCCGTTCCTTTATACAAGGTATTAAAAGGGTTGGTAATTTCCAACGGCTTTAAATGCAACTATAAAAACGGAATGTTATATGTTTACGCGGTAGAGGAAAAAACGTTTCATATTCCGGTTTCCGATTTACTTTCGTCTTTTTCGTCCACGGTCGGGATAAGCGGTATGAACGGGCAGAACAATAATAGCAATAATATAAGTAATTCTAATTCTGCCGGTATGCCGGACGGTCAGAATGCGGGAAGCGCTCAGCCGGCCGGGACGGCTTCGGCAAATTCCATAAATCCTGCCGGCAATACTAACGAAAGCAACGCAGTTTCTTCTAATCCTTCCGGCTCTATTTCTTTAACGCTTTCGGAGTCCGACAGCCTCTATGGCATTATTTCAAGGAATATTAAAGAAATGCTCACGAAAAAAGGAAAATATTTCATTAATCCCAAAGACGGGTTAATATGGGTTAAAGACAGGGTTTCCAACGTCAACGAAGTTTCCGCCTATATAAAAAGAATCGATAAATTTCTTTCTAAACAGGTTTTTTTAAAAGTCGAGGTAATAGACGTAAGTTTAAATAAAGGATTTCAAACCGGCATAAACTGGAATCTCTTATTTAATCAGGTATTCAAATCGAATGCTTTCGGTGCAGAGTCTATATCGGTTGCGGCTCAGCTTGCCTCAGGGAATAATATATCAAATGCGCCGTATATCGGCTTTACCGGTTCAGGAAACAGCGGCGCAATTTTAAATGCGCTTAAAACGCAGGGGGCGGTTAACGTAATATCTCAGCC
>JAJXXD010000157.1 GCA_021781285.1 bacterium
TAAAAGGATAGTGGGAAATATAGAAAATTCCAGCGGTCTTAATACATAAATGGAAACTAATAAAATTATTATGCCGAAAGCGATGGAAAAAGTCAGAAATATATCCAGCATCCATGTAGTTATCGGAATAACCATAAGACCGATAACCATCATAAAAAGAAGGGCAAGCAATACGTCGGAATTTTTAAAAAATATGTTTCGGGAAAGAGCGCCCGTTTCTACTTTATCCGCCATTATTTAATGAAACTCCATATTTGTTTAAATTTTTCGTTAGTCGTATATAAATGGGCAAGTATTTCCGCAACGGCTTTATAGAGAGACGCGGGGATAGCCTGCCCGGGTTCGCATGTTTCATAAAGAGTCCTTGCGACGTATTTGTTTTCTACCGTCGGAATATCGTTTTCTTTTGCTATTTTTTTTATAAGGAGAGCCAGATTGTCGGCGCCCTTGGCAAGCACTACCGGAGCGTTGTATTTTTTATTGTCGTATTTGAGGGCTACCGCAAAATGCGTAGGGTTTGTAATAACCACATGCGCATTTTTGACTTCTTTCAAAATCCTCCTTCTGGCTATTTCCCTCTGCATTTTTCTGATTTTTCCTTTTATCTGCCGGTCTCCTTCAAACTGTTTGGCTTCGTCTTTGACTTCCTGTTTGGTCATCATGAGGCCTTTGTTGTATTGATACTTTTGTATAAACAAATCGGCAAGCGCCAGAACTATCATAGCCATAAGGATATTAAAAAAAAGTTTATAAATAAGTTCAACCGTAAAAAAAATATCGAACGACGGGGTCATATACTGTAAAACCAATATCTTTTTTAAATAAGGCACGCAGGTAAAATAAGCTATGGCGGCTAAAACGAAAAATTTAAAAACAGATTTTACTAATTCGTTCACCGATTGAAGCGAAAAAAATCTTTTAAAGCCCGATATTGGGTTTATACGCGTAATATTAGGAATTAAAGGCTGAAAAGTGAGAAGAAAACCCACCTGCGCTATATTTGAAACCAACGATGCAAAAAATACTATAAGGACGAATGGAAGAACGGCATAAGCAATGGTATAGATAAGATTGTCCATAATTTTGATGCAGGCGGTATAATTTAAATTTAAACGGGAAAAATTAGACAAAAAATAAACCAATTGGCTGGATAAGATTCCGCCTATATGCGAAATATTAAAATAAAGGTAAATTATAACGACGACAAATACAAAGGCGGTGGTAACCTCCCTTGATTTCATTACCTGCCCGTTTTCTCTCGCATCCTGAATTCTTTTAGGACTTGCGGGTTCAGTTTTATCGGACTTGTCTTCTGCCATAATATTTTATATTAAATTTATCATGCGGTTAAATTCTAATTTTAAACCCGAAAAAGACAGCATCATATAATCGGTGAAATACGGCACGGAAATATACAACATAAGCAGTCCCACGACTATAATAAGCGGGAAGCCGACGGCAAAAATATTAAACTGCGGAGCAATCCTCCCCATTAAAGCGATAATTATATTCAATAAAATAGCTACAAGTATTATGGGAATGCTTAAATTAACGCCTATTAAAAATATATCCCCCGCCTTGCTCACTAAATATCTAAAAATATAAGGGGAAAAATTAATAAAAGTTAAGGGGATAGTTTGAAAACTGTCGTATATGCCTTCGATAACGAAGAAAAATACCGATGTTTCTATGAAAATTATCAACGCTAAATAATTCTGCAGGTTAGATATGAGGGAAACCTGTTGATTTGAAATCAGCGGGTTTAGAAGGCTTATCATGCCGAATCCGACCTGAACGCTGATAAGCTGTCCGGCTACTTCGACGCCGGTAAAAATAATAAGAACTAAAAAACCGAAAATAATGCCTATCAATGCCTGCGAAATAATGGCTAAAATAACCATCGGCAAAGGCAGATGAGGTATTATCTGGGTTTTAATAATCAAGGGATAAACGATTAAAGACATAAAAAACGCAAGGCCTATCTTTGCCCAGCCCGGAACCGCCGAACTGCCGATGAAAGGCAAAACCACTATCATTGCTATTATTCTAAAAAATATCAGCATAAATTCTATAAGCAGGTATTGGTGAATTACTATAACCGGCATATCAGCTCCCCCCCCTTATATATTGGGGGAAATGCGTAAAAATCACCGTAGCGAAATTTCCCATAACGCTCAGCATCCATGGTCCGAAAATCAATAAAACTACGATTACCACGATAATCTTAGGAACGAAAGTAAGCGTCTGGTCCTGAAGCTGGGTTACCGCCTGAAACATGCTTATGAGTATTCCTACCGCAAGACTCGCAATAAGCGGCGGAGCGCTTAAATATAAAACGGTAACTATGACTTTCTGTATAATAAAATTTACGAATGCGATAGACATCTTATATTATGGGGACAGAATTCAATTCTGTCCCCATCTCCTTATTGAATGTATCACTTAAAACTCTGCACCAAAGAGCCTATTACCAAATACCACCCGTTGACCATAACAAAAAGCATAAGTTTAAAAGGGAGCGATATCATGGTAGGCGGCAGCATAAGCATCCCCATCGACATTAAAAGACTCGAGACCACAAGGTCCAATATTAAAAAAGGCAGATATATAAGAAAACTTATCTCGAATGCGGTCGTAAGCTCGCTTACTATGAATGCGGGGATAAGCACATAAGTAGGCACGTCTTTCGGCGACCTGATATTTTTAAGTTTAGCCATTTTCACAAAAAGTTCTAAATCTTTAAGCCTCGTCTGTTTCAGCATAAAACCTCTGACGGGCGTTATCCCGATTTTATATGCCTTTTTAATTCCTATGGAACCTTTTGTGTAAGGAATATAAGCATTTTTATATACAGAATTTATAACCGGAGCCATAATAAAAAAAGTTAGAAAAAGACTTAATCCTATGATAACCTGATTGGGCGGTTCCGTCGAAAGGCCGAGCGAAGTCCTCAGAAAAGACAGGACCACTACTATTCTGACAAAAGATGTCATCATTATCAATATAGACGGGGCTATGGAAATAACCGTAAAGATAAGAAGTATCTGTATCAGCATGGATACTTGCGAATGCTGAGGATGTCCGGTCATTGTTATAGCCGGTAAAGCCAAAAGCGACGAATTTTTAAAACTTTTTAGAAATGCCATTGCTCTCCATTAACCCTTTTAATCTTTCTTCTATGTCAAAAAATACGTTGTCGGCTTTATTTTTAAATTTTGCTTCGTTTATATTTTTTATTTTATTTATATCCGCATACTGTTCCGCCTTTATTTTACGGTAAGGTTCG
>JAJXXD010000212.1 GCA_021781285.1 bacterium
CCTGCCGGCAGTTGTTTTTCTTGACGAATATCAAATAATAAAATAAAATATAACTATGTCGAATAGGACTGACGGACATAAGATAAAAATTGTCGCAGATAACAGGAAAGCATCTTTTCTTTACGAAATTATAGAAAAATATGAAGCGGGCATTTCTCTTTACGGTCCTGAAATAAAATCCATAAAATCGGGGAAGGTAAATCTTTCAGACGGGTATGTCGTTATAAAAAACGGAGAGGCGCTCCTGCTAAATGTCCATATAAGTCCATACGAAAAAGCCGCCAGAGAAAACAAAGATCCCCTTAGGACCAGAGTTTTACTATTGCATAAACATGAAATTTTAAGGCTTTTAGGGAAAATAAAAGAAAAAAACCTTACTGTGGTTCCGCTAAAAATGTATTTAAAGACAGGTATGGCCAAGGTCGAAATAGCTCTTGTAAAAGGGAAAAAACTTTATGACAAAAGAGATTCCATTAAGGAAAAGGAAAATAAAAGAGAAATTGAAAGAGCCGTTAAAAACAGATCTAAAATAATTATATAATAAATGGAGACTTCAATGGTTAATGGGGCCAGAAGCTGTAAAATTAAAATTTCAAGGTTAACTGTTTTATTTTTCGTTTTTATTTTTATTATTAACTTTTATTCTATTTCAAAAGCGGAAGCAGGCGTGAGAAAAGCTCCCGATTTTGATTTAAGGGTGCTTAATCCCGTTTCATCGGGATACAACGACTTCAGGCTGGTAAATTTTAAAGGGCATGTCGTTATAATCAACTTTTGGGCTACGTGGTGCCCGCCTTGCAGACACGAGATACCCATGCTCAAGAGCTTTTATAAATCGGAGCGCGCAAAAGGGGTTATCGTTGTCGGAATAAATGTAAATAACAGCTTGGGAGGAGTAAGATCGTTCGTTAGACAATATAATATTCTATATCCCGTTGTTTATGCAAGTTCGGGAGTAATAAGCGATTACGGGGGCGTAAACGAAATACCGCAGACCTTTTTCATATCAAAGAGCGGGCGCATGATGTTCCACTGGGTTGGAGAGATATCTAAGGGAGCGCTGTACGGAATTACGAATAAACTTTTAAAAATGAACTGATTTTTTAATTGTTTTTTTATAAAAAATAATGTATAAAACTAAATATGCAAAAATTTAAAGGGTGATATTATATGGCAATTGACGATATGTTGTCCGAACTCAAAGACCTTGCAAAGGTCGTTGACGAGGCTACAAAAAAAATGGGAGAATTCAAAAAACCGGTCAAAGAAAGCTCGGACAGCATACCTCTTGCGCAGGACGGAATTTCCGACATTATAAAGGAGACCGAAAAAGCCGCAAACAGCATAATGAACCTGCTGGACGAGATAAACGAAAATTCGGATAATATCGACAAAAGCCTGCATAATTTGATAGAACTTAACCCTATAAAAAAAATTAAAGAAAGTTTAATTAATCTAAAAGACCTTAATAAAAAAAATTTAGATAAAATTTTAGACGTCCTATCCCTCCTCTCGTTTCAGGATCTTACGGGTCAGAAACTCTATAAGATACAAAACACCTTAAACGAAACGAAAGTTAAGCTTCTTAAGGTTCTGGTGGATACGGAAGTGGAAGCTAAAGATATTCCTAAGGAAAAGAAAGCCGAAATATACGGAAAATTGAAAGATATGGTTGCGGATAATCAAAAAATGGCTCAAAATGATGTAAATTCAATGCTTAGCGAATTGGGATTTTAATCCATTCTTTCTTCTTGCTTTTTTTCTGTTGATATGGCATAATAACATTTTTGTATTAAAAAAATATCAAAGTCCCCATCGTCTAGCCGGCCCAGGACATCGCCCTTTCACGGCGGCAACACGGGTTCGAATCCCGTTGGGGACGCCACTTCTTTCCTTAAAATTTGACCTTTAAAACGCCATTTTTTCTGCTAAAATAATGCTATATATCTAAAATAAATTATACCGTAACCCCCGCTTTCTTATTGACAATTAACAAAATAAAGGTATAAGATAGGATATATGGTATAATATATTGACCATTTCATTTTCGTTGCATATGAATTTTTTTTTTGATAATATATGAATAATGATATTTAATCAATTAATAATATTTTTATTATAATAGCGAATGGTACTGGAAGATATAAAATACCAACTGGATCAATTTTATAGTTTTGACAATATAAAATTATCTTTTGAGGTTTTAAACAAACAGGGTTTTATATACTTTTCAAACGGCAAAATACTTAACGCCGTTTTAGGTTCTAAACGCGATATCGACGTTTTTAAAGAATTAAAGAATATCGATGCGCATATCAATATTCAGGTGAGTATCGGAGAGCCCGCTTCCGAAATTACGCTTAATCAATATTTCGATGAAATTTTAGAAATAATCGACGAAAATGTTAAAAAAACTCAAGCGGATTTGAATTCAAGGCAGGAAGATTCCGAAATTATAAAAGCCGACGAAGAATCAAATCCCGCCGTAGTCGTCAGAATTTCCGAAAGTCTTTCCGTTATCCCCGGCGTCGAATCGATTATTGCCGTGAAGGAAAACGGAGAAATTTTATACTCTAAAGGCGTCGACGATGCCGAATTCGAATCTGCCGATGCGATGTTTTTATACAACCAATCAAAAGAATTAGGAGATATATTAAACTTTAAATCATTAAAAAGCACGGTATGCGAAGCTAATAATTATAAAAAAATAATTATTAATAATAAAAATATTTTATACAGCATGAAAATTTCTTCCGAAGCTCAGGCGCTTAAAACACAGATGGAAGTCGCTAAATTGTTAAAAGATGCATAATTGCCGTTAAATAGCGCAGCAGGCAAATAATTAATTTATGGACGTTAAAGATAAAAGCATTATAGATAAAATACTTAAAATTGCCGGCGTAGATGCTTGCGCCGTATCTTCATTAGACGGAGAGGTACTAAAATACGAAACGAACGGCGACGAAATATTGCCTGAACAAATAAATAAAGTTTCTTTGGAAATAAGCAAACTTTTTGCCTCATATTCCATTTCGTCGATTGATATTTCTTCTCTTTATTTGAATTTTGACGACAGAAATATTATAGTGAACGGGTTCGGAAGCGGTTTTATTTTTATTTTGAGCAAAAGGAATTCAAATGTAAATCTGCTTAAGATGGAAACATCTTATTTGGAAAGCGAGTTTATAAAGATAGTCAGTCAATCGCTTATCAATACTCAAGCAGTTGACAACGCCGTCAAATCCTATTCAAAAAACGAAGGCAATGAAGACGAGGATGTATT
>JAJXXD010000031.1 GCA_021781285.1 bacterium
TCTTCGACGAAGACGATTCTTCAAAGGTTATTACAAAAATTATCAAATCCCTTAACCTGAACGAAAAAATCATTACTCCTTCAAAGGCAAAATACTTTATCGAAAAGAATAAAAATTCTTTCATTAATGCCGAGGAGTCTTTTGGGACGGTGAAGGCTTGGGAAAAGGATTATGCCGTCATATATTCCGAGTATTCAAAAAAGCTCAAAGAAAGCAATGCAATGGATTTTAACGACCTTTTGTTTAACGCCGTTAAGCTTTTCAAAAATAACCCCCAGATTCTCGAACGGTATTCCAATCTTTACAGATACATTATGGTGGATGAATTTCAGGATACCAATTATATACAGGACAAACTTATTAAACTTCTTGCGGGCAAGCATAAAAATATCTGCGTCGTAGGAGACGACGACCAGTCTATTTACAGTTTCAGAGGCGCAACTATAGACAATATTTTAAGTTTTGAAAAAACTTACCCGGGCTGTTCCGTTATAAAATTAGAAAGAAATTACCGTTCCACGAAAAATATTCTTAATGCCGCTTCCGCCCTCGTCAAGGGCAATAAAATCAGGAAAGATAAAACTCTTAAAACCGACAAAAAGAGCGGCGGAAGCATAATAACCGTTTATCAGGCAAATAACGATTATTCGGAGAGCTATTATATAGCCAAAGAAATAAGGCGGCTCATCAGGGAGGACGGATATTCCAACAAAGACATAGCGATACTTTACAGGGCAAATTCGCAGTCGAGGGTCATAGAAGACAGGCTCATTAAAGAAAGCATCAGATATAACATTTACGGCGGATTAAAATTTTATCAGAGAAAAGAGATAAAAGATATTTTATCATTTTTAAGATTTGCCCTTAATCCTAAAGATGCAGTGAGCTTTGAAAGAAGTATCCAGTGCGTTCCTACCGGCGCGGGCGAAAAAACGATAAAAAATATGCAGGATATCGCCTTTAAAAACGGAGCCGATATTTTGACGGCATTAAAAACGGGATTATTTTCCTCGATAAGAGGATTAAACAATATGCAGGCTCAAACTATTTATATTGCCCCGGCGTCTTTTCCGGCAGCCGTCCCTGATTCTTCGGTTTCAGGCATTGCAAATTATTTTGACGTAATATTAAAAATAAAATCTGAAATAGAATCTGCAATATTAAGTAAACATGAAGAGGCGGTTAAAATAGGCAATTCAGATATCGCAGCCGAATCAGAATCAGGTTCGGGACCTAATTCCGGCGATAGACTGGCGGATATAATCAATTTTGTTTATAAAGCTTCCGGTTACGAATCTATGCTTAAAGCGGGGGTATCGAAAGCAAACGAACTGGACGGGAACAGGATAGAAAATATAGAAGAACTAATAAACGCTTCGCATGATTTTGGCGATATTACGGAATTTTTAGACCAGAGCGCTATTAACGACACCAAGGAAGAACCGAACGCGAGAGACGGCTCGGATATTACAAAAGTGTCGCTTATGACCCTTCACAGCTCAAAAGGGCTTGAGTTTCCGGTTGTTTTTATCGCGGGGCTCGAAGAGCATCTTTTTCCGCACATAAGGTCATTAGACAACGAGTCGTCCTTAGAAGAAGAAAGAAGACTGTGTTATGTGGGGATAACGAGAGCTAAAGAAAAACTTTATCTTACATGGTCGAAAAAAAGAAGGTCAGGCAAAGATTACAAATATAATATGCCTTCGAGATTTTTAAGGGAGATACCGGAAGAACTGATCGAAGAAATTGTAGATACTTACGAATATTATTAAAAAGGGGCGGTTTAATGGAACAGGATAAAAAGGGAAACATAATCGACATATACCACGTTATGAAACTCGCAAAGCTGGATTTGAGCGGAAAAGACCTCGAACATTTCGGCGCGGAACTCAACAAAATACTGGAATATATCAATATGATAGGAGAGGCGGACATTTCGCCTTTGGGCGGCATCGAAGGAGAACTGGAATACGATAGATTAGTAGGATTGGAAGATTTAAACGAAAAATTTTATAAAGACTGCCGCATCGACGAATGCAAAATCGACGAAAGTTACGATTTCGGCATAGTAAAAACCGACGCGCCGAGTTTCGAAACCCAAAACGCCGGCTCCGAAAGCGGCTTTTTCGTCGTTCCGCAGATTATAGAATAATATTATAACTGAATAAAACAAAGGAGTAATAAAGAAAATTATGGACGGTTTATATAAATTAACCATCGGAGAACTTTCCGATTTGCTGTCTAAAAGAGAAATAAAAAGCGTCGATATTTTAAATTCGTATATTCAGAGGATTAAAGAAAAAGACCCTCAAATTTCGGCTTATCTATATAACGACTTTGAAGAAGCCGTGCGAAATGCGGAGGCTGCCGACAAAATCATCGCTTCGGGAGGCGATTTCCCGCCTCTTACCGGTATTCCGCTTTCAATAAAAGATATTTTTTTAATAAAAGGCAAAAAAACGACATGCGCATCAAAAATATTGGATAATTTTATAAGCCCTTACGATTCGACCGTCGTAAAGAAGCTGAAAGAAAATAATTACGTTTTTTTGGGAAAGACAAATTTAGATGAATTTGCCATGGGTTCTTCGACCGAGAACAGCGCATATAAAATAACGAAAAATCCTTACGATTTAAACAGGGTTCCGGGCGGCTCGAGCGGAGGCTCCGCAGCATCGGTCGCCGCCGATTTATGCGCCGGTTCTTTCGGAACGGATACTGGCGGCTCGGTCAGACAACCTGCCGCCCTTTGCGGCGTCGTCGGATTGAAGCCGACATATGGTTTAATTTCAAGATACGGAATTATAGCATTCAGTTCTTCGCTGGACCAGGCCGGCGTCCTTTCCAAAGACGTAACGGACGCCGCGATTATGCTTGGGGCGGTTGCGGGATTCGACGAGAAAGACCAGACTACCAGAAGATTTGAAGTTAAAGACTACGCCGGAATAGTGAAAAAAGCCGATAAATCGTTAATGAAAGGATTAAGGGTCGGAATTCCGGCCGAATTTTTTTCGGACGGTTTAAACCCGGAAATAGGTTCTAAAATTTTGGAAATAAAGGCTTTATTGAAAGAACTCGGGGCGACCATAGTAGATATATCCCTGCCGGATACTAAATATTCCGTTGCGGCTTATTATATAATTGCCACGAGCGAGGCAAGTTCAAACTTGGAAAGATACGACGGCATAAGATACGGCTGCAGACATAAGGAAGAAGACGGAAAAGAGATACAAAGTTTGGACGTTCTTTACAGAAAATCGAGGGAAGCG
>JAJXXD010000070.1 GCA_021781285.1 bacterium
ATACGTCAAAGCAGGTAAGGATTACACTCTTTATTCCATAATAAAAGGCTTTGTTAAATTTCATGCCGGAAAAAATAATAGAAGATTCGTCAGCATTATCCCTGCAGAAGAACAATAAATTATTCCGGTATCGGTCGCATACAAATTAATTATATTCCCAGAGTATATCCCCCAGAAATAAATTCATATGAAATTTGTCGATAATGCCCTGATAACCATTGCTTCCGGCAACGGAGGCAGAGGCGCGGTCAGTTTTAGAAGGGAGAAATTTATTCCGAAGGGAGGACCTGACGGCGGCGACGGAGGCGGGGGCGGAGACGTCTTATTTAATGCCTCTCACAATATAACAAGCCTTCTCGATTTCAGGTATAAGCCGAGATATATCGCCGGAAACGGCGGCAACGGACAGGGAAACAATAAAAAAGGCAGAGACGGAAAAGATATCGTTATAACGGTACCGGTCGGCACGACGGTCGTTGATTTCGATTCTAACGAAATTATAGCCGACCTTGCGGCTGACGGCGAAAAAGCAGTGCTGTTAAGAGGCGGCATCGGCGGTAAGGGCAATTCTTTTTTTAAGACCTCCACAAACAGGAGACCGCGTTTCGCCCAGCCGGGAACTTCCGGTAAAACCAAGAAAGTACGGCTTATTCTGAAAAGCATAGGCGACATCGGCATAGTAGGCCTTCCAAATGCCGGAAAATCCACTCTTATTTCTAAATTAACAGGTTCCCGCCCAAAAATAGCTTCCTATCCGTTTACTACTAAAACCCCTAATCTTGGAGTTTTTTTCGATGACGGAACAGATAAAACTTTAACTTTGGTTGACATACCGGGCATAATAGAGGGCGCTTCGGAAGGAGCGGGTATGGGTTTGAAGTTCTTAAGCCATATAGAAAGATCTAATATTCTTCTGCACTTAATAGAAATTGGAACTTTAAAAGAAATTGAGGATAGGTATAAAATCGTCGTTAAAGAAATAGCCGGATACAAAGAAGAGATACTCAAAAAAAAGCAAATAGCCGTGATAAACAAGATAGATTTAATAACCGATACGAAAAAATTAAATAAAATTATGAAAGAAGCCGAAAAATTTTTTGAAAAAGAAAATATTCCGGTATATTTTATATCTGCATATAACAATGCCGGCATAAACGAGCTTAAAAATATTTTAAATGCCTCTTTGAATAAAAAAGAGATTGCGATATAATTGACAAATATAATTAATCTATTAATAATATAAAACAATTAAGTGGAAGAACTTAATAATTTTAAAAAATATTTAGACTCTAAGAAGAGAATTGTTATTAAAATAGGCACGCAGGTGCTTTTAAATAAAGACGGAAAACCGTCTTTATCCGCCTTTAAAAATATTTGCGACCTTTCTTTTTCGTTAATCGGTCAAAAAAAAGAGGTAATACTGGTTTCTTCCGGCGCTATTGCCGCCGGAAAAGATTTATTGAATATAAACCCGGAATTGAATAACTTTTCGATTCCGCAGAAACAGGCGTTTGCCGCCTGCGGGCAAGCTGTTTTGATGAGAAATTACGATTCCTGCTTTAAGCGCCGCGGACTTAAAACCGCCCAGATTCTTTTGACCAAAGAAGACATATCAATCAGGAGAAGATTTACAAACGCAAGAAATACCATATATGAATTGTTAAAGAACGGCGTCGTTCCCATAATAAACGAGAATGATACCGTTTCATACGAAGAAATAAAATTCTCCGATAACGACCATCTGTCCGCTCTTGTTTTAAACTTAGTATGCGCCGACTTGCTCATAATTCTTTCCAACGTGAAGGGAGTTTTCGATAAAAATCCAAACCTCTATAAAGATGCAAAACCGGTAAGAATAATAAACGATATAAAAAATTATATTAAAAATTTTAAAGAGACCTCTAAAAGCCTGCACGGTACCGGAGGAATGAAATCTAAGCTTTATGCATCTTTCATTGCGTCGAGCGCCGGCATAGATACGATAATTATGTCCGGAAAAGACAAAAAAAGCCTTAATTCTTTGATAGCCGGAAATTTAAGCGGAACTTTAATAAATTCTTCTATTAATAAAATAAATAAAAAAAAGCATTGGCTTTTATTCGGCATGGAAAAAGCCGGTGAAATAGTTGCGGACGAAGGAGCTATCAGGGCGATTACTTATGAAAACAAGAGCCTTCTCGCAGGCGGCATTATTAAAATAAAAGGCGATTTTAAAAAAGGCGACGGTATATATATAGTAAACGAAAAAGGCGCCTTATTTTCTAAAGGCATAGCCAATCTTGATTCCGGAGATATAAAAAAAATAAAAGGATTAAGCTCCGAAGAAATAAAATTAAAATTCGGCGAAGACAAGATATCCTCTTTAGTCGTCCATAAAGATAAAATGGTAATTTCCGTATTATAATTATTATAATATAGATAAGCTGGAGCAATAACTATGAAACAAAACGACAGAATGCCGCCCA
Source organism: bacterium (assembly GCA_021781285.1). Taxonomy (GTDB): domain Bacteria; phylum SZUA-79; class SZUA-79; order Acidulodesulfobacterales; family Acidulodesulfobacteraceae; genus Acidulodesulfobacterium_A. Next base: position 2,466 of record JAJXXD010000070.1, read on the forward strand.
TAGAAGAAATTGCCGAAAAGGCTTACGGCGCAAGCAGTAATATTGCAAGTGCGGGTTCGGAAACAAAACTTAATATACTCAGAACCCTTAAGGGACTTTTAATTAAACATAAAAAACTGATAGAAGCCGAAAATTACAAAGACGTCGAAAACGCAAAATCGGCCGGTCTTAGCAAGCCTATGACGGACAGACTTTTTATATCCGAAAAAACTTTCGATTCCATGATTGATTCCATAGAAGACGTAATGAAAATAAAAGACCCTGTAGGAGAAATAGAAAATATAACGACAAGACCCAACGGTCTTATGGTGGGCAGGATGCGGATACCTCTCGGCGTAATCGGGATAATTTACGAATCGAGACCGAACGTCACTATCGATGCATCCATATTATGCCTGCTTTCGGGAAACGCCGTAATTTTACGCGGCGGTTCTGAAGCCATTAATTCAAACAAAATACTCGCTTCTATCGTTTCCGAAAGCCTTGAGATTAACGGACTTCCTCCCGAAGCGGTTTCGATGGTTCCATATACCGACAGATCGGCGATAAAGGAATTGATATCCCAAAAAAAATATATAGACCTGATAATACCGAGAGGCGGGGAAGGCCTTATTTCGTTCGTAACGGAAAATTCCAAAATTCCGGTGATAAAACACGATAAAGGGGTATGCCATATATACGTAGATAAATATGCGGACGCCTCCAAATCTATAGGCGTAATTATAAATTCTAAGGCGCAGAGGCCTTCAGTCTGCAATGCCTT
>JAJXXD010000018.1 GCA_021781285.1 bacterium
GTTCGGTTTATTGAAAGGCTTAAAGGGGCTGATGATAGATGCTCTTAGATATAAACCGCATCCGACCCACCTTAGCATCGAAGAGGCGATTCTGATTTCCGAGAAAATAAATCCCGCAAAAACATATTTCACGCATATGGGACACAATATAGATTACGAAGAGATAAACGGTATCTGTTTATGCAGGCCGGACAGCCTGATACCGGCGTACGACGGATTAAGCTTTGAATTATAAAAAACCGGCCGGCAATCAGTCGATATCCGTTATAAAATATAAAGCAAACGATAGAAATATAATATCGGACATAAACGCGGACAGCATAGGATTAAGCTGGGCGGATTCTCCAAGAGACAAAGCTATGGAATTTATAACCCACCATGTAAAAGCAAATACTAAACTGATGCCTATAGAAACGGGGGAATTACCCTTTTTCCCGAGCAAAAGCCCGATAGAAATTCCTATCAGTATAAGAATTAAATTGATAATAGGAAAAGATAATTTAGAATAATAACTCGTAAGAATATAACTTAAGCCCGATTCGGATTTTTTTGCCACCGTTATCATTTCGGAAAGGTTTATTATCGATAAAAACTCAGGTTTCAAGGTATAAGACCTGAAAAAATTTAAGTCTAAATACATCGGAATGTTAATAGTTTTAAAATATTTCTGGACGAATCCCTGCTCTTTTCCCATATCGAAATCGTCTTCCTGCCCGCCGGTTAATTTTAGTCCGCCTTTGCCGAAATAGCCGGTTTTAGCTATATATCTCTTTTTCAGCATAAATTTATCGTTAAATACGTAAACGTTGACCCCCTTGACCGTCTTCGATGCCGGATCCATAATTTCCGCCGTCACGATGCACCGTTTATAATGAATAAATATGTTTTTGGTCGTGTATTTATAGACCGAACCCTCATTATAATTTTTATTTTTATTAATATCTTTCTGCATAACGACTCTTCTCAAAACATTAGACCTTACCGCTACAAAATTAGAAAGCAGGAATGCAAAAACGGATATTGCCGCGCCTAAAATTATTAAAGGGGTAAAGAATCTTGCCATACTTAAACCCGAAGATTTTACGGCCGTTATTTCGTTATTTTTATTAAAAAAGGATATTGAAAGCAGCGTTGCCAGAAGGACCGACAACGGAAGCACCCTGTATGTTATCTCCGGCAGTTTGTAAAAAAAATAAAGAATTATATATTGAAACTCCGGGGAATGCTTTGTGAAGGCGCCGATGTTGGAAATAAAATCCACCACTATATAAAAAAATATAAGGCCCAGAAGCGATATGGCGAAATATTTTAAAAATTCGCTTATAAGATATTTCTGCAATATTTTTATTTTCATAGATATTTTAAATTACCCGCAATTACTTTAAGAAGGCTTTTAGATACAGAACGGAGCCGGAAACGGCAAGAAATAAATCCGCTCCCCAGACGCCTATAACTGGATTTAACTGGTTTCTAAGGGACAGATAAAATCCAGACGTGAAAAGTATATAATAAATCACGACAAATATTATAGTATATGAAATAGCAAGAAATAAACTCCTTTTTTCCAGAAGCATACCGAGCGGCATACCTATGAATATAAATAAAACCGCGGCGACCGGAATAGCTATTTTTTTATAAAGATAGGCAAGATAAATATTTTTCATTTCGGGACTTTTTTCCGTCAGATATTTTCGCGCAAGAGCGGAAAAAGTCAAAAAATGCATAGAGCTGTTTTTTCCGGGAAAAGACAGTCCTTTTAATTTAATATTTATTTTATAGGTATTAAAATGCAGGAGCCAGAAATTTTTTGAATCCGGATTCTGGTTCTGAATAGTTCCTTTTTTTAAATAAAAAGACAGGGTGTTAAGTTTTTGATTGTATTTTATGCTGCCGCTTTTCGCGATTAAAGTTTCAGGCGTATTATGGACTTTGTTTAATATAAAAATGCCCTTCAGGGTAGATTTATCCTCATTAACGTTTTTCACGAAAATTTTTAGGTTTCCGAACCTGTTTGTCAGCGAATTTCTTTTTAACGCCGAGAGCGCGGCTTTCTTGGCTTCTTTTACGGCAAGGACCCTGAAAAAGAAATTAAATCTGGGCGCCATATAAAATGAAAAAAGAATTGAAAACGAAAGCGGTATCAATGCAAATAATAAAACCGGCTTCGTAAGCTTAAATATGCTTATACCCGAAGCGCGAAGCGCCATAATTTCGTTATCCTGCGTCATTTTTCCGAACACCGTCAATAGGGCAAGCAGAAAAGATACCGGAAGAGTTATTATCATAAAATCAGGTATGGTCAAACTTGCAAGTTTTAATACCGCCGAAATGCTTATGCCTTTATTTAGAACCATCTGCGTCAGCAAAAGAATACGATTTATAGTAACGCTGAACGTAAATATTAAAAGTCCGAAAATGAAGGGAAAAATCATCTGCTTAAATATATATCTGTCTATGGTTGACATAATTGCTTTAAAATTATTGACTATATTATTTAAAAATATTAAAATTAAGATAAAATTAAATGGAAATTATAGTATATTATAAATATACCGATAATAGTATATCAAAAATCATAAATGTTTTAAAGCATTAGGAGGGGTAAATTATGTCGTATAATTTAATTTTTATAGACGAAAGCGAGTCAATGCAAAGGTCCGTCGCCGCCGTATTTCTCGATAATCCTGAATTTAAGCTTACTCTCGTCAACGAACCGGCGTCCATTTATAAAGCGGCTAAAAACTTTATTCCCGATATAATCGTATTGAGCTACAACACTATAGACACGGGATTAAAAAAAAGCATAACGGAAATAAAAACCAGCAGAGAATTCTCGAATATACCCCTCATTTTATTAGTCCCATCGGATTTATCGGACAATGAAAGAGAAACGCTGATAAATCTGAAATCCGACGGTTTCATATACAGACCTTTCGATAAAGACGCTTTTATTTCAAAAATAAAAAGAACCCTTAACGGAGGCAATACTGTTTCTAATGCCTCCGAAAATACCGCAAATGCAGGAAATGCAGGAGAAAAGATATACGACATCGCATCCTTCGAAAATAAAAAAACAAACACGGAAAGCGTTTCCGAGCAGGAACACGGCAGCCCTGAATCTTCTGAATTAAGCCAGGCATTCGAAAATTTATTTAAAGACGACACGATATTTAAAGAATTTCAGAACCTCAATAAAAAAGAAGAACCGGCGGGCACCGGTTAT
>JAJXXD010000135.1 GCA_021781285.1 bacterium
AAAAATAATCCGTTAAAAGATATAAGCGGCGTCTCCATCTCTTCGGTAGTTCCGTCCATCGACCCTATATATAAAGATTTTTTCGGCAAAATTAAAATCGACCCTTTTTATATTTCGTCTAAAATAAAATTAAATATTCATATTTGCTTAGAAAGCGCCGAAAAATTAGGCTCTGATAGAATTGCCAACGTTAGCTATGCATTTTTTTCCAAACAAAAATTTCAGATAATCATAGATTCGGGAACTGCTTTAACGATAGATGTCATAGACGGCAAAGGGTATTTTCTGGGAGGAGTTATATTTCCGGGCTTGCCCGCCCTTGCAGGATCCCTTTATCAATCTACGGAAAAGCTTCCCATAGTGGAAATTAATAAAGCGAATATAGAAAAAGCGCATATTATAGGTACAAACACGGAGTCTTCGATATTATCCGGCATATATTTCGGATATATATTTTTATTAGAAGGGTTTATAAATAATATCTGCGATTATTATAACCGAACTGCGGAAAACACGGACATCGTCATCACCGGCGGCAACTCCGGCCTTGTAGCAGATGCCGTAAAAACAAAATATGCAAAAACTTTTGACGAATTATGGACGTTAAAAGGTATTAAATATCTCTACGATTTAAACAATTAATTGCCTCAATGACGACACCATACCGTCATTGCAATTGCATGAGATTGCCTCGCTAACGCTCGCAATGACAAGATTGCTTTCTCGTCCGACTTCTCCCAATGACACCGTTACGTCGTTGCGAGTACATGAGATTGGTTAGCTGCGCTGGACTCCGTCCGCTAAGCAATCTATTTTTTCTAAGTTCCTTCCTGCCACGATTTTAAATAGTTTATCTGTTCTTTGGTAAGAGTGTCTATCTCGATATCCATAGATTTTAATTTTAAGGAAGCTATCCTTTCGTCTATTTCTTTCGGAACGTTGTAAACTCCGGGCGACATAGTCTTTCCTAAAACCGCAAACTCCGCCGAAAGAGCCTGAACGGAGAAACTCATATCCATAACGCTTGCGGGATGTCCGTGAGCGCTTGCAAGATTTATAAGCCTGCCTTCCGCAAGGAGATATATTCTTTTGCCGTCTTCAAGAGTGTATTCTTCGACGAAATCTTTGACGGTTCTTACTTTTTTTGCCATTTTCTTCAGCTTTTTTATGTTTATTTCCACGTCGAAATGTCCTGAGTTGCAAACTATTGAGCCGTCTTTCATATTCTCAAAATGTTCGACGTCTATAACGTTAATATCCCCGGTAACGGTGCAAAAAATATCGCCTATCTTTGCCGCATCCGTTCCTTTCATAACCCTGAATCCGTCCATCACGGCTTCTAAAGCCTTGACCGGGTCAATTTCGGTAACTATAACGTTGGAACCGATACCTCTGGCTCTCGATGCAAGTCCCTTGCCGCACCAGCCGTAACCCATAACTACGAAATTTTTACCCGCAAGCAGCATATCCGTAGCTCTTATTATTCCGTCGATAGTAGATTGCCCGGTGCCATACCTGTTGTCGAAAAGATGCTTGGCGTCGGCATCGTTGACGGCGATAACCGGTATCTTAAGCTCTCCCGCCGCTTCCATAGAGCGAAGCCTTATTACTCCGGTAGTCGTTTCCTCCATAGACGCCTTAATGTTTTTAATTAATTTTTTATGCTTCTTATGTATTACGGATATGAGGTCGGCGCCGTCGTCGAGAGTCACGTTAGGTTCATGGCTTAGAATACTTTCTATATGTTTATAATAGGTATCCGAATCTTCCCCTTTTATGGCGTAAACGTCTATTCCGAAATCCTTGGTAAGGGAAGCGGCTACGTCGTCCTGTGTAGAAAGCGGATTGGAGGCGCACAAATATACGTTTGCCCCGCCTTCTTTAAGCGTTCTTGCAAGATTGGCGGTTTCGGCCGTAACATGAAGACAAAGTCCCATATTTAAACCTTTAAAAGGTTTTTTATCGGCAAACTGCCCTTTTATTAATCCTAAAACGGGCATATCCTGTTCAGCCCATAAAATTCTTTCTTTACCCTGCTTTGCAAGTTTAACGTCTTTTATATCCGCCATTCCATCACCTCATTGGTTTTAAAACTAATTAAATATTATTTTATTATTTTCTAATTGAAAGTTTATACGAACTCTTTAGTCTTGCTTAAACTTTGAGCCTCTTTCTTGATATCTTCGATTTTAACAAGTTTTTCCCATATAAAATCCTCGTCAAATCTGCCGAAATGACCGTAGTTGGATGTTTTAGCGTAAATAGGCCTCAAAAGGTCAAGGGTCTTTACTATGTTATACGGCTTTAAACTAAAAACTTTACAAATAGCGTCGGAAATGGCTTCGTCCGGATAAATTCCCGTGCCGAAAGTATTTGCCATAACCGAAACCGGTTCGGCGACGCCTATGGCATATGCGATCTGAACTTCGCATTTTTTTGCGATGCCGCTGCCGACTACGTTTTTAGCGATAAACCTTGCCATATAAGAACCGCTTCTGTCAACCTTGGAAGGGTCCTTTCCGGAAAAAGCTCCTCCGCCGTGCCTGCCCATTCCGCCGTATGTATCGACTATTATCTTTCTTCCGGTAAGCCCGGTATCGCCGTTAGGACCGCCTATGACAAAACGTCCGGTCGGGTTTATAAAAAATTTAGTATCTTTGTCCATAAGTTCGGCAGGTATAGTTTTGCCTATAACTTCGGAAATTACGGCATCCTTAAGCTTTTCCTGCGATACCGATTCGGTATGCTGGGTAGAAAGGACGATAGAAGTAATTTTATCAGGCTCTCCGTTAACGTATCTGAATGAAACTTGTGATTTCCCGTCCGGCCTGATAAAATCCAGAACGCCTGTTTTTCTGACTTCGGCAAGTCTTTTGGTTAATTTATGGGCATAATAAATAGGGGCAGGCATAAAATCTTCCGTTTCCGCCGTGGCATATCCAAACATCAGCCCCTGGTCGCCCGCGCCCTGGTCTTCGTCCTTTTCTCTTTCGACGCCCATTCTTATATCGGAAGACTGCTTTCCGACGGCCGCTATTATCCCGCAGCTTTTATAATCGAAACCTATGGACGAATCGTCGTATCCTATTTCTTTTATAACGTTTCTAATTATATCCTGATAATTTACCGAACCGTTGGACGAAACCTCGCCCGCAATGGCTACGAGACCCGTCGTTACCATTGTTTCCAGAGCGACTTTGGAATATTTATCCTGCG
>JAJXXD010000206.1 GCA_021781285.1 bacterium
ACTTATAGAGGACGTTAAAAATTCAGGGTCGCGATGGCATTACGTATATACCCAGGTTGACGACGAAAAAGGCGAAATGGACGCCGACCGGACTGCCGGATTTTTAAAGGAAAGAATGAATGAAATAAAAAAATTAGACAAGATTTGCGGATGGTTTTACGTCCACACTAAAGACGAGCCCTCGATAATAAAAATTTATCATCCGAGAATGTCCGGCGGCGGCTGTTCTTTAACCACGCCTCCCCCATGGATTATCGTTTCAAAGGAAAAACCGGAAGACATAGCCGACTTGGAATCTTACAAGCCTGTTGTAAAACCGGCAAAGAAAAGGTTGTTTAAGCGTATCTTTCTTCTTTAAACGGGTCTGCGCCGTTTGAATAGCCTCTTTGCTCCCAGTATCCAAGCTCTTCTTTGTCTAAAAAGGTAATCGTTTTTACCCATTTCGCGCTTTTATATGCGTATTTATCGGGAATAACGAGGCGCGCCGGAAAGCCGTGTTCCGGGGTTAAAACTTTCCCGCCGTATTTTACCGCAATTATCGAGTTGTCTTTAAGCAGGAAGTCCGTATCTATGTTTGTCATATAGCCGTCGTAGGAACCTATCAGGACATATTTTGCATTTTTATGGGGTTTAACGATGGCGGCGAGCTTTTTTGACAAAACGCCCTCCCATTCGGCTGATTCTTTCGTCCAACCGGTAACGCAGTGAAAGTCGTCTATGACTTTATCGTTTCCGATTTTTACTATATCTTCGTAAGTCAAAACCGCCGGATTATCAACCAAGCCTTTTATAGTAAGCCTGTAATCCGCGATGTCAACATCCGGAACATATCCTAAGTCAAGTTGAATTAAATCTTCTACTTTGTTTTGATTAGGCGGAATCATATAATTTTACCGGTATTTTAAATTTATAAAGACGGCATAAGAATATTTTCTATAATAGTCTTGGAATTTTCGCATATAAACATTTTTCTCATATTTTCCAGCGACCTGTTATGAGCGTCTTTATCCATAGAAGATACGCAGTCTTCGGCGATTACGGGATAAAATCCCCTGTTAGCGGCATCCCTTGCGGACGATTCCACTCCTATCTCGGTTGCTATACCCGTAAAAATAAGAGTATTTATATTTCTGTTTTTCATCATCTGTTCAAAATATGTTCCGATAAATATGCTTGCCGCCGGTTTTTCAAGCAATATATCGCCCTCCTGCGGCGCTATATCTTCAAGAATATTTCTGTCGCTTGAACCCTTCGCCATAAAATCGGGAAGTTTCGCGGGATCGTTAACTCCGAAGCGCTTCATCATAGCGTAATACGACCACGAAGACCTGAACTCTTTTGCCGCCGGAGTTATAAGAGTATATACCACGGGAATTTTGCCCCTTAAAGCGTTTACTAAATATTTTACATTAGCGATAAATTCCGTTTTATTATATATTCTGGAAACTAATCCGTTTTGAACGTCCCACACGACGAGACAGGAATGTTCGGGGTTTATTATCTCTTTTAAATTTTCATAGATTTCGACGCCGTTTGCTTTTTTCATAAAGCCTCCAAAAAAAATAATTTACACCAATAATTTTGGGATTTAATCAAAACATTGCATTTTTGCAATAGTTGAATTTTGTCCGGTTAACGGATTTTATAACCATTTTTATTTATTAGCTCCTCGCTCAGGCGCCATAATTTTGTTCTTATATCTGTATTATAAGCTATATTATGCGGTTTTGCTATTTTTGAATCGCTGAAATATTTTCCGGTAATATTTTCTACTTCTTTGGAAACGGCCAGATAAACAGAGGTTTCAGCTCCTTTAGATAAGCCGCCGCCGAAAAATCCGCCTATTCCGCCCCATCCTGTCCTTAAAAGTTTTGTGTTTATAACTCCGGGATGCAGGCAGTTTGCGGTGATATTTTTATCTTTAAGCCTTTCGCTTAACTCAATCGTAAAATAAATGTTGCACAGCTTGGAAAGACTGTAGGCTCTGTGTCCGTCGTATTTTGCAGGTTTAATAAGATTGTCGAAATCCATTTTTGAAGCATGCGCCATAGAGCTTACGTTAATTATGCGGGCGGGTTCGGCATTTACCGTTTTGATAACGGGAAGCAGATTTAAAGTAAGGAAAAACATGGAAAGATGATTTATCTGAAACGTCGCCTCTATCCCTTCGGGGGATAGCATATAATCCTTCAAATAAACGCCGGCATTGTTTATTAAAACGTTTAAATTATCGTATCTTTTTTTAACTTCTTCGGAAAAATTAAAAACTTCTCGTAACGATATTAAATCGCAGGGAAAATAATCCAAGTTTTTGCTGCCCGTTAATGCGGAAATTTCTTCTACGGTTTGTTTGCATTTGTCTTTGTTCCTGCCGTGAATCAGCACAAAAAAACCTTTCTGCGCAAGAATAATGGCGGTCTGTTTGCCTATGCCGTCGGTAGAACCGGTAATAAGAACGGTTTTCATTTTGTCGTTATATAAGTTAGTCTTTCAGATACTATATTTCTCACGCTTTCGCTTTCGTCGTTTTGCATCAAAAAAAGGTATTCTTCGGGGATTCTTTTAGCTACGGCTTTCCTCACTAATGCTTCGCCGTCTTTTGCCATATCTTTTAAATATTTTGGATTTATTCTTTCGGCGACTTTAATTCTGACTATAGGTTCTTTGTCGCCTATTAATGAAGGCAGGAAAGATTCGTCTATTCTTTCGGCCGCGGCATGCCTTACCCAGAAAGATTTATCATTTAGCATTTTAGGCAGTTCTTTTGCGTCTATTCTTTTTGCAACGATTAAACGAACTTCTTTGTACGGATCGTTTATTAGGGCTGTCAAATTTTCCGACGGTATTCTCGAAGCGACTTTATATCTTACGTTTTCGTCTTTATCGGCTAAGGCATGTATGAGATAAGAGGTTTCAGCCCTGCTTACGGCATCGAAACGCTCTTTAAAATCGCCGGTTTTAAGAATATTTATAAATTCATTTTCGGTCATTTTGTCTTCAAATGTAAATTAACAAAATTTTAATTATTCTATTTTAATTATATCTTAAAATTTTTTTTATAGTTATATATGGGATATAATATTAAGCTCAATATAATCTGCGTAGCTGGTTATTAGAATGGGCTTTCGAGGATATAAATCTTATTATTTTTATATTTAAACAGATAAAGCGGCTTTCTAAATCTGCCGCCGGTTAATTTGCTGATTCC
>JAJXXD010000015.1 GCA_021781285.1 bacterium
GCCTGCGGTTTCCCCTGATAATATTCTGTCTTTTATGGATTTTATGATAAATGACGATATGTCTTTTTGATAACTTTTTGCGAGAAGGGCGCTCTTCAAAAGAGACAACCCTATATTTAGCTCCGGTTTTTCTTTTAAAAGTTTATCTACGTTGTCTAAAAGTTCGCTGTTATTGTATTTATTAGTCGTTTTAATATCGAAATAATTAAGCCAGCCTTCTATAATACTGTCGATATAAATATTTTTTATTCCTTCGGCGGAGATGCCGTTAATTTTTTCCGAAAAACTGCATAACGATTTTTCGGACGGGTACTTTCCGTTTTTATTAAAACGATAGCCCAAAAAATCGAAGCCCTCTTTTTCGTTTAATTTTACTAATGAACTTTTTTCTTCCGATAAAGCAAGCATCAGTTCCTTTTCTAAATAATTCACGGCGGTATCCTGCAATTTTCGGCAATTTTCAATAGTATCGGAAAACATCGCAAAGTCGTCGGCATAACGTAAATATCTCGAATTTGATTCTTTAAAAATTAGTTTATTGTGTATTCCGTTTTAATCGAACACTGATTCCGTTTCTAATCGAACACTAAAATCAGCAATTAATCCCTTTATAATTTTTATATAATATCGTTAATTTTAAGTCAATAAAAATATCCATTATTTAATATCTAATGGAGGTTTAGAAGGGGGTACCCCCTTCTAAAAATTCCGCCGCCGCGGTAATTTTTTAAGACTTAACGGCTGCCATATTCTTCCTCATAGATTCGCCTGTTAGCTTTATCTGATAGGCATTATGCACTATTCTGTCCAATATCGCGTCGGCTATGGTAGGTTCGCCTATTACCTCATGCCATTTATCCACCGGAACTTGCGCCGTGATGATTGTAGAGCGCAGCTGATGTCTGTCCTCGAAGATTTCAAGAAGATCCCTTCTTTGTATTTCATCCAATAAATTAATGCCCCAGTCGTCTATTATAAGAAGCCTTACCTTTGATAATTTATTCAGTAATTTAATATAGCTGCCGTCGGCTCTCGAAGTTTTCATCTCCTGTAATAATCTCGGCAGTCTTACATACTGGGAAGGCATGCCGCCCCTGCAGGCGGAGTTGCCGAGCGCACAGGCTAAATATGTCTTTCCGGCGCCGGTGGGACCGGTTATAATAATATTCCTGTTTTTCTTTATCCAGTCGTTGGAAGAAAGCTCTATCAGTTGAGATTTACTAAGCCCCCTCTGGGCTTTAAAGTCGGTTTCTTCTATGCAGGCGTTGCTATATTTTAGTTTAGCTTTTAAAAGGAGCATTCTAAGCTGTTTATCCTGCCTGAAGGCTATTTCTTTGTCCAAAAGAAGATTAAGCCGGTCTTCAAAGGTTAAATCTGAATAAAGTTCGGCGTTCTGTTCTTCTACCGATTTTGCCATTCCGTAGAGTTTTAAATTTAATAGTTTTTCTTTCAGCATATTTCCTCCGCATAATATTTAGCGCCGCGGATATTTTCGTGCGCTATTGTTTTTTCTATTTTTTTCTCTATAAAATCATTATCCAAGTTTTTATCTAAAATATTCTTTACGTTTCTGTATCTGTATAAACTAAAATTAAGAGCCTTTTTGCATGCGGCTTCAACCCTTGCGGCGGGATAGCGTTTATTAAGCCTGATTACGCCCAATGCCGACCTTAAAGAAGAGTCGGGGCTTCTTCTGTTTTCCATTATCTTTTCTATAAAATCTCTCGCATTGGGTCCTATTTTTAACGATTCTTCCTTTATCTTTTCGGGCGTTATCAGAATGCCGCGGTGGGAGGCAGGCATATGTTCAGGGGAGGTAACGAAATAAGATTTAATAAAATTCCTTTTATGAGAGGCAATTATTTTAGAATTGTGATATATTTTTACAATATCGGCGTTGTAACATATATCGACGTTTTTGTGAATAGTCTGATATGGTACGCTGTAGTGGGTGCCGTTAACATCCACGTGGTAGTCTATGCCGACCTTGGCCCTCTTCCAGAAAGATAGTTCGTATCTTTCCGGGAGGGGCTTTAAATAGCTCTTTTCTTCCTGAAAAAGCTCGGTTCTCGACTTTAAAATATTTTGCATCGGCCTGTCGTTGTAATCTTTTAGTTCTGCGGCTATAGCTAAATTTAACTCTTCTATACTAAAAAACGTTTTATCCCTTAACGGGGCAAGTATTCTTCTCTGGGCGTTTAACACTCCGTTTTCGACCTTCGGCTTGTCTTTGGGCTTACACGGCCTTGCGGGTATTATAACCGTGTCGTAATGCAGGGACATCTCCAGATACGTCGGGTTTATCTCCGGGTCGTAATAGTCAGCCATGGTAACCCCGGATTTAAGGTTGTCGGGGACTATTGCGGCGGGGACGCCGCCGAAGAATTCGAACATTTTAATATGGCAGTTTATCCAGCTCTCCAAGCTCTGGTCGGGGACGGCACAGACGAAGGTATAGTTGCTTGCGCCCAAAACGCCGACAAAGAGTTCTACTTCCGTTATTTCTCCGGTAACGGGATTTTTTACGGACGGTTTAAATCCGGAAAAATCGACGAATAGTTTTTCTCCCATTTTATGATTAAACCTCATGACCGGATTCAGGGTCTTTTTCCATTTTCCGTAATAGTGACAGAACTGGGTATAGCGGTAACCGGCAGGATTATTATTTATATATTCCTCCCATAAAAGATAAAGGGTCACCCCTTTCCTTTTAAGTTCGGAATGGATATATTCCATATCCGGCAGGGGCTTTAACGGCTTTGATACCTCAAGCAGAAATAGCGCTTTTATTTCTTCGTCGGCTAAAGACATAAACGAGTCGTAAGTTATGCCGGAGGATTTAAAGCGGTTAATGTAAAAGCTTACGGTGGAAATGGATACATTGCAGGATGAGGCGGTTTTCCTTACGCTAAGGCCTAAATCGTATAACCTGATAATTTCCCTTACGGTTTTCAATGTCAGTCTCCTTTTTCGTTTCATCTCCTCTCCTTAAAAATTAGTTTAAAGAGAAGTTTACTACAAAAAAGGATTAACCGCAGAAAACGGCGGAATACATTTGAGCCGCCCTGCCGGAGTATAAAATGCAGAGTAAAAGCACACTAGTAATTTAGATTAAATTAGTGTTCGGTTAGGAACGGAATGGGTGTTCGGTCGCGACCGAAATTTACAATAAAATTGATTCATAATAAA
>JAJXXD010000008.1 GCA_021781285.1 bacterium
GGCTATGTTATACCGGTATCGACTAAAGCATGGCTCGAAACCATAAAGGCGTCTTTGAAATTTTTATCGGAAAATAAGATAAATACCTGCGTTTATACCCCGGGAAGGTACAGCGAAAAAATAGCGCTAAAAATTATTAAGGATTTGCCGTATGAAAGTTTTATAGAGATAGGCGATTTTATATCATATTCAATAAGAAAAGCGGTAAAATCCGGCATAGAAAATATCATTTTAGCCGGACAGTTCGGGAAAATTATAAAAATAGCGCAGGGGGCAAGAAATACAAACGCAAAATACAGCAGTTTAAATTTAAAATTTCTTGGAGAAACAGTTAGAGAAACGGTTAAAGGCATATACGGCGGCGGCAAAGGCGCAGAACAGGGCGAATACATATATAATCTTATCGTTAATTCCAACACGTCGAGAGAGGCATATGGACATATAACGTCGGACGAGTTTAAAATTTATTCAGATATTATTTTGGGAAATATATTAAAAATTACAGCCGAAAATTTAGCTAAAATTGCGGGAGAAGGCGTAAATATAAAGATTATTTTGATATCCTACGACGGAAACGCGATAAAGAAAATCGAGCTTAAAGCGCTTAAAATATAAGGCATGAGATACTAAGGAGGATAAATTTTATAAATGGCAAAAAAAGTTCATATAGTGGGAATATCCCAATGTTTTTTAGAAGCGGCAAAAAAAGAAATCTTGGATTTATTTACCGATAAAAAAAACCGAATAGACGCCGTTTTTGCGAAGAAAGAAGATTTAGGCCTGCTTTCTTGGGCAAGAGAGCAAATTTCTTCCATAAATAAAAGCATAATATTCGAAAACAACGGGAATGTAACCCGCTTAAATAATGCCGTAATATTTTACGACAGCAAGATAAAATTTATAACAGATTATATAAGAGAGAACCTCGGTAAAAAAAATATTTTAATTCTGGCGAACGGCGACCCTAATTTTTTCGGCATCGGCGGAACGATATTAAGCCTCTTAAAAGAAAATGAAAAAAGATTTATAGAAGTTTATCCAGCAGTTAGTTTTATGCAGGCAGGTTTTTCCAGATTAAAAATTCCTATGACCGAAGCTTTAATAATAAGCCTGCACGGCAGAGATTTCAAAAATATTTACGAGGCTCTGCATTCAGGAAAGCATACGATCGGCATATATACGGACGATATCAATACGCCCGGTAAAATATATACCGAGCTTGAAGAAAAAGGGTTTTTAGAAGAATTTGAATTTTATGCGTTGACCGAGTTATGCACTAAAAATGAAAAAATTTACAAAAGTTTTACAAAAGAAATTTTGGACGACATAAGCGGTAAAAAGAATATAGTAGTATTAAACGTTAAAAATAAAAAAAGCGCGGATTCAGCTTCCAACGACGGACTAAAGAGCCTTATTTTAGGAATAGACGACGATAAATATATTCATGCGGCGGGAGAACCGACCAAAAAAGAAATCAGGGCGGTAAGCCTGTCCTTAATGGATTTAAGAGCGGATTCCGTAATTATAGACGCGGGATGCGGCAGCGGCAGCGTAAGCATAGAAGCGTCCGCGATAGCCCATAAAGGCGTCGTCTATTCAATAGATAAAAATGAATTTAAGATAGAAAACCTCAAAAATAATATAAAGAGATTCGGCAGGCATAACATCGAGCCTATTTTAGGCGAACTTCCCGAAGCAATGAAACAGGCCGGAAAAGCGGGACAGGCGGATTCGATATTTATCGGAGGCGGAGGGAGTAAAGATGTAAGAAAGATTTTGAAAGAATCCCTTCATATTTTAAAAAACAAAGGCGTTATAGTTATGAACGTTATAACGATAGATTCGTTAAACGGCGTTCTGACGTTTATTAAAGATTACGGTTTGAAAGGGGACGAAAATATAGAAATAAAATACGAAATTATATCCGTTAACGTGTCAAGATTAAAATCCGTCAAAGAAGATTCATATTTTCAGGCATTGAATCAGATATATATCGTTAAAATTATAAAAACCGTTAAACCGTCAAATAAACCATCTAATACGGACAGGAAAATCTCCGGCAGAGGCAGGGCGCTTACTTTCAAGATTGAACAAGGCCAAAGCGCATATCAGCCTAACGTGAAGATAAGAAATAAAGCTATTAAAGTAGATAGCGTTAAAGATAACGGCGAAAATAAAGGAAGCATAGATAACATAGATAATGCCCAAAATGATTGAAAAAAAATTATTTATCGTAGGCGCAGGTCCGGGGGATCCGGAGCTGATAACGGTAAAGGCGGTTAATGCGCTTATTAAAAGCGATTTTATATTTTATCCCGATGTTTGCGGGGGGAAAAATAAAATAGCATACGATATCGTAAAAAACGCCGTGAAATTTGCGGGCGCGCCGGATTTTGCGGAAGAAAGACTTATTCCCTTGGAAGTCGAAATGAAGCGTTCAAGCGGAAGAAATAAAAATTTATATAAGGAAAACGCCGTTAAAATAATCGAAAAGTTAAAAGAAGGCTCCTGTTCCTATGTTACGCTTGGAGACCCTATGTTTTACAGCACATACTGGGGGCTGCACAATGCCATTCAAGAAGTCTTGAATTCCGAGGGGAATGGCATAAACATAAGCATAAGCATCGTCAACGGCGTTTCGTCTTTTCATTATTCGATGGGATTAATAGGAGAGCCGTATATCATAAAAAACGGTTCGGTTTTAATATCCGTTCCGGTAAAGAAAGATTTAGCCGAAATAGAAAACGAAATAAAGTTTATTGCGGGTAAGATTTTTAAGCCTCAAGTTATAGTTTTTATGAAAGCCGGCGGTTATGTAAAAGATATTTTAAATGTGTTTAAAGAGTCGTGCGGCAAAGAATTAGAAGCGGGAAGACTAAAGCTTTATTTAATCGAGAAATCTATCCTTGTAAACGATTTTATGAAAAAGAAAGATTTGAACTTCGATTATTTTTCGATTCTTATAGGGGTTTTTGTATAATATGGTAAAACACGGCAAATCCAAAATTTATTTTGTATCGGCGGGTCCGGGCGACCCCGAGCTTTTGACGGTAAAAGCCGCCAAAATATTAAAAAAGTCTGATGCCGTTTTTTATGCCGGTTCTTTGATTAATCCCGGAATGCTAAGAGTTATAAAAAAAGGAGCGGAATTAATAGATATGAAAATCCTTGATTTCGAGCAGAT
>JAJXXD010000094.1 GCA_021781285.1 bacterium
CGCCCGCTAAAAGTGCGAATGGATATGAAAATAATCGGGGGCAATATCTTTTTAATTATTATAACTGTATAGATTGTCATATAATTAAGGGGTTAGGCGGAACGCTCGGCCCTTCCCTGTCGAATTACGGCAATAAAAACAAAAGTTACGGATGGACGGTTACGCAGATTGAAAATCCGCAGTTTCATTACAAGGTTGGTTCGGTAGTAAAAATTAACGGAAAGACCTATTATTCGATTATGCCTTCTTATGATTATATTCCGTATGGGGATATCAAAAAGCTTGCATCTTATTTAGAGTCGTTAAAAAAATAAATTAAAATTAAATGTCTCCGCCGCCGCCTTCGGTATCCCTTATAAAGGCATTATCATTATCCGTCCGTATCTTTAATTCGTTTTTAAATGCAAGATTAGTCCACGGATAAGTTAAATCTATATCGTATTGCGCAAACTTCTTCGCTATTTCGAAGTTTATGTCGCTGATTATAAAATGTCTTCTTATAGGCGACGAAATCCATACAATCAGTTCCAGATTAAAGGACGATGCCCCAATATTAACGAACCATACGGAAGGCTCGGGTTTTTTAAGAACTTCCGGATTTTCTTCGGCAATTTCCAATAATACCTTTTTTGCAATGTCTAACTTTGATGCCGTTTCCTCTATCCCCAAGGGTATATGAAGTCTTATCTTAGGATCCCTGTGCGACCAGTTTATTACATTGGATGTTATGAAATTAGAATTTGGAACTATTATGGAGATGTTATCCCTTGTCGTAATCGTGGTGCTTCTTGCCCTTATATCGCTGACGATGCCGTCGTAGCCGGCAACCTCGACGTATTCCCCTTCTTTTATGGGTTTTTCGAACAATATAATGATGCCGGATATAAAATTACTTATAATATTCTGCATGCCGAATCCAATGCCGAGACCTATAACGCCGGCTAAAAAGGCAAGAGAACTCAGGTTTACCCCTAAAACCTGAAAAGCAATGAAAAAACCTATTATTAA
Organism: bacterium; assembly: GCA_021781285.1. Classification (GTDB taxonomy): domain Bacteria; phylum SZUA-79; class SZUA-79; order Acidulodesulfobacterales; family Acidulodesulfobacteraceae; genus Acidulodesulfobacterium_A. The sequence continues at coordinate 1,009 of JAJXXD010000094.1, forward strand.
AATGATATATTTAATAAATCTCGTTACGGTTTTTATGAAAGCCTTATTTAAAGTTTTATTTTTTCTGAATTCCCTTCTAATTAAATGAGAGAATATATAAGCTATAAAATATGAAGCTATAATAATTGCGATAGACGTAAGTATGGATAACAGCCTTATTTTATTTCCGTCTATCGTATAAACCTTATCTCTTAAAAATTCAAACATAATTAATCCGTTAATTAAAATTGCCGTTTGTTTTTTTATATTATATTTTTGATTCCAATATATTATAATATATATATTAAAAATTAAAAATGATAAAAAGAAGACACACCCGAACAATCAAAGTAGGTAATGTTCCGATAGGTTCCGATGCTCCGGTAAGCGTCCAATCTATGACCAATACCGTTACCGAAGATGCCGCTTCTACGGTTAGGCAGATTAAAGACTTAGAGAGCTATAACTGCGAAATAGTCAGAGTTGCCGTAAATACGCCTGAAGCCGCAAAATCTTTGAAAGATATCGTAAGACAGGTCGACGTCCCTATCGTGGCGGATATTCATTTCGACCACAGGCTTGCCCTGGCGTCTCTATCGGCCGGAGTTAAAGGGCTAAGGATTAATCCGGGGAACATAGGCGATAAGAAAAAAGTAAAAGAAGTCGCAAGCGCCTGCAAAGACAGCGGCGTGCCTATCAGGATAGGGGTAAATTCAGGTTCTTTAGAAAAAGGGATTTTAGAGAAAAACGGCGGAGATTTTGCCGCGGCGATGGTTGAAAGCGGACTGAAACATATAAAACTATTAGAAGACGAATCATTTTACGATATAAAAATATCCTTAAAATCTACCGATATTTTGACTACCGTAAGAGGATACGAACTTCTGGCAGAAAAAGTGGATTATCCGTTTCATATCGGCATAACCGAAGCCGGAACGGCATTTTCGGGAGCAATAAAATCAGGGGTAGGACTTGGAATATTATTATATGAGGGATTAGGAGATACCCTTAGGGTTTCTCTGAGCGACGACCCGGTTATGGAAGTTATAGCCGGCTATAATATTTTAAGAGATTTAGGCTTAAGGCGCGGCGGGGTTCAGCTTATCTCGTGTCCTACCTGCGGAAGAGCCGAGGTTGATATAGTAAATATGGCAAGGGAATTCGAAAGAGTTTCCGCCAGAATAAAATCCGATATAAAAGTCGCAATAATGGGATGCGTAGTAAACGGTCCGGGGGAGTCTATGCATGCCGATATCGGTATTGCCGGAGGCAGGGAAAAATCCGTTTTATTTTCAAAAGGAAAAATTATCGGAAAATATGATAAAAAGGAAATACTCCAAGCATTAATTAACGAAGTAGAAAACATTACCGGAGAGAAAATTAATTTAAGTCAGTTAAAAAATAAAAATTAAAAATCAGGAGTTAGCGTGAGATATTCATCGTTTTTTATTCCATCTTTGAAAGAAGACCCTAAAGAGGCGGTTCTTAAAAGCCATAAACTGCTCTTAAGAGCCGGATATGTAAGACAGCTTTCAGGGGGCATATATACTTATCTTCCTCTCGGTTTAAAAAGTTTGCGTAAATTGGAAGATATAATAAGGCAGGAGATGAATTCGGCAGGCGCCGTCGAACTTTCGATGCCGTTTGTCCAGCCCTTAGACTTATGGAAAGAATCAGGAAGGGACGAAGACTACGGAAAAGAGCTTCTGCGGTTTAAGGATAGGCAGGACAGGGATTTTTGCCTTGCCCCGACTTACGAAGAAGTGGTAACCGACCTTGTTAAGAAAAACGTAAAGTCCTATAAGGAATTGCCGCTGACGCTATATCAGATACACCTTAAGTTCAGGGACGAGATGCGTCCGAGATTCGGATTGATGAGAGCCAAAGAGTTTATCATGAAAGACGCTTACAGTTTTGACGCGGACGAGGAAGGACTCGACGAAAGCTATAAGAAAATGAAGCGGGCATATGAAAATATATTTAAAAGACTCGGTTTCGATTTTAAATTTATTAAAGCCGAAGCAGGGGAAATAGGGGGGAACTATTCCGAAGAACTTATGGTTTTTTCCGAATACGGGGAAGACAAAATAGTTATCTGCGAAGACTGCGGATATGCAGCTTCTATCGATGAAGCCGATTCCGCTTCCGATTACCGCGGTCCGCTTGAACGGTTTTACGCGCAGCG